>CAZELQ010000008.1:0-6804 GCA_964513195.1 uncultured Clostridia bacterium
AAAAAAATCGGCAAACCAACGGGTCTGCCGATTTTTCATACAATCCGATTAAATTCAAGTTTTGGCGGCTTTCTTTTTGTTCTTGTTTTCCTCCGATTTTTTCGCCGAACTATCGGTGGAGGATGGCATAATCACTTGCATTATCTTTATCAGCGACGACGATATCGGGAACGCGGCCTCTATCGCAACCAAAACGATGAGCACTTTCGAATATTCCCAGGTGAGCTTGCTCCAGCCCTCGCACAGCAGATTCGCCGTAAGCGGTACGGCCAAGGCTACTACCGATAGGGTCACGCAACACACGAACAGTACGAGGCGGAAGCCGTTGAACGGCTGGCATACGCGGAACAGCATTACAAGACCGGAAAGGGTAAGCGCCATCATGCACATGGCCGTGCTGTAGCCGTCGAATTCCGCACCTCCGAAACGGCAGGTCAGATACATAGCCATAACGGTCAAAATCATAACCAATGCGCCCGAAATACTTCGGCTCATAACGTGCGTAATGAATTTGCCTTCAACCCGCGCATTGTTGGGTTGGAGTGAGAGGAAGAACGAGGGTATGCCTATTACGAACAATTCCAGCAAGAGCATATTGCTCGGCACGAACAGATAGGCCTCTCTCATCAGGATGAATATGGTTGCGAGAATGGCCGTAAACAGCGTCTTCATAAGGTAGAGGGAAGCCGAATTTTTAATGTTGTTTATAACTCTGCGCCCCTCGCCGACGACCTTGGGCATATTGCAGAAGTTGTTGTCCATCAGAACGAGGTGAGATACGTTTCTTGCCGCCTCGCTGCCCGAAGCTACAGAGATTGCGCAGTCGGCCTCTTTCAGCGCCAGAATGTCGTTGACGCCGTCGCCCGTCATCGCAACCGTGTTGCCCTCGGTCTTAATCGCCCTTACGAGCACGGCCTTTTGTTCGGGCGTAACCCTTCCGAAAACGGTGTATTTGTTGGCTACGTTTTCAACTTCCTTTTCGTTGAAGCCCTCAAGCGAAATAAATTTGTCCGCGTGCTCGATGCCCGCTCGCTTTGCGACTTCGGAAACGGTTATGGGGTTATCGCCCGAAATAACCTTTACCTGAACGTCGTTTTCCTTAAACCATTTAATGGTCTCTATTGCGTCCTCTCTTATGTTGTCGGCAATGGAAATTATGGCTACGGGCTTAAGAATGGCAGGCAGCTTATCGCCGATGATAGGGGTGGAGGAGTGAGCAAGCACCAATACGCGCAGCCCCATTTGCGCATATTGTTTTACTATTCGCTCCACCTTAGGAGGCATGGGCTTCAAAACGAATTCGGGTGCGCCCATAACGAACGTGCCCACGTCTTCGAACGAAACGGCGGACAGCTTTCTCTTGGATGAGAAAGGAATTTTTACCGTCGGCGAAAGCACGTCGCTGTGTCCGAAGTGGTTATAAAGTGCGATGGACGTCTGGTTATTGTCGTCCAGCGCGGCAAGCATGCTGCCCATAATATCGTTCAGTGAATATTCGCCGACTGTGTTTAAAATTACAGCGTCGTTGACCTTCATCCGCCCGTCGGTTATAGTGCCGGTCTTATCTAAGCATAGCACGTTTACCCTTGCCAGCATTTCGAGCGAATACAAATCGCGAACCAAGGTATTGTTCTTGGTCAGTCGCAATACGCCTACGGCAAGCGCGACCGAAGTCAGAAGCAACATGCCGGACGGTATCATGCCGATAACGACCGAGCAGGTTTTAGCGAGCGCGAGACTTGCCTTTTCGGACATAAGCCATGCCGAAACGGTAACGCCCTCTATTTCACCTGCGGAACGTGTCACGAGAAATACGCCTATAGCTATCGGGAATATAAGTATGGAAACCGCCTTTATGATTGCCCTCATCGAGTTCATAAGCTCGGAATTGGGTCTCTTGTATTTTTTGGCTTTGGCGGTCAGCTTTTCAAGGAAGGTCTCCTTGCCGACCTTTTCCACTCTGCATTTGCCGCTGCCGCTCGCAATGAAGCTGCCGGCAAAGAGCGTGTCGCCTATCTGCTTTTTAATGGAAACCGATTCGCCCGTCAGGAGGCTCTCGTTGACCTCGACCGAGCCCTCTGCGAGTATACAGTCGGCGGGCACCTGATTGCCAAGTTCCAACAAAATTACGTCGTCTAAAACTATTTCGTTCGTGGGAATTTCGGCCGGTTCGCCGTCGCGTAGCGTCTTCGTTGTGGAGGAGGCCATAATCGATAGCTTATCTATTGCAAGCTTGGAGCGGATTTCCTGAACGATACCTATTATGATATTTGCAGCGGTAATTACGATTACCAAGTAGTTGGTAATGCCGTTAACGCCGGCAAGTATAAGCGCGATAAACGCTATTAAACACAACAGGTTAAAGAAGGTGCAGATATTTCCTATGAAAATACTTGCGTACGACTTGGAATACTTTTTGTTTGTATCGTTAAACAGAAACTGCCTGAATCGCGTTTCGACCTGTGCGGGCGAAAGGCCGGCGTTTAACTCGGGCGTAAACCTTTCGACCTTTGTGTTAACGGCGGCGTTCGGGTGCCGCTTGAAATACTTTATTATTTTTTCCTTATCGAACGTTGCGTCCTTACTATTGCTGTTTGAATTGCCGCTCTCTGAGGGAGGCGCCGCCTCGTCTACGGTCGCGCTTGCCGCGGCTACCTCGCCGACGTCTTGCTTTTCGTCGGGAACGGGAGGAGACGGCGGAGTTTCCTCAACGGGCGCGGTTGCGGTTGCGACGGGCTTTTTTTCGGCCTTCGGCTTAGTAGAGCGCGTACGGGTCGTCTTGGGTTTTTCGGGCTTCGCCTCCGTTTCTACGGCAATAGGCTCGCTTTCGGCTGCGGCAATTTCGGCGGCGGCCTCTTCGGCCTTGACCTCTTCCGCGTTCTCTACGGCGGGCGCAACCGTCTGGTCGCTCTTTTTGCCCCTGTAATAAATTTTGCTCATAAATCTCCTTGCCGCAGCCTGCGGCGGCGAAAAATATCTACCGTATAATTATATCACGGCGCGTCTTATTTTTCAATAGAATAAAGGTTAATTTAATTGCTTTTGACTTATTTTTGCCGTATAATATTCCCATAATTTACAAATATTTTCGGAGAGCCTGATAAATATGATAGATATCAACCTTATAAGAAGCAATCCCGAGTTAGTAAAAAAGAACATCGAAAAGAAATTCCAGCACGCAAAGCTCCCCTTGGTAGACGAGGTCCTTGCTCTTGACGAATGTAAACGCAAGCTTCAGCGCGAGGGCGACGAACGAAGGGCTAAACGCAACGAGTACGCAAAGAGAATCGGCGCTCTTATGCGCGAGGGCAAGAGGGAGGAAGCCGAAAACATAAAGCTTCTTTCCAAGCAGAACAACGACTCGATTGCCGATATCGAAAGGCAGACCTCCGAAGCCGAAGAAAAGCTCAAAAAAGATATGATGGCTATTCCCAACATAATCGCCGACGACGTTCCCATAGGCAAGGACGATTCGGAGAACGTGCAGTGGAATACCTATCTCGAGGCAAAGGAAAAGCCCTTCGAGGTCCCCTATCATCTCGACATTCTGGAGAGCTTGGGCGGCATAGATTTAGACAGTGCAAGGCGCACGTCGGGCAACGGTTTTTACTATCTCACGGGGGACGTCGCGAGGCTTCACTCCGCGGTTTTGACCTACGCCCGCGATTTCATGATAGACAAGGGCTTCACCTATTGCATACCGCCCTTTATGATAAGGAGCGACGTCGTTTCCGGCGTTATGAGTTTCGAGGAAATGGACGGTATGATGTATAAGATAGAGGGCGAGGATTTGTACCTGATAGGCACGTCCGAGCACTCTATGATAGGCCGCTTTATGAATACCGTCATAGACGGCGACAAGTTGCCCTACACGCTCACCTCGTATTCTCCTTGCTTCCGCAAGGAAAAGGGCGCGCACGGTATCGAGGAGAGGGGAATTTACCGTATTCACCAATTCGAAAAGCAGGAAATGATTGTCGTGTGCAAGCCCGAGGAGAGCGACTATTGGTATGAAAAGCTGTGGTCGTACACCGTGGAATTGTTCGTATCTATGGAAATCCCCGTCCGTACTCTCGTGTGCTGTTCGGGCGATTTAGCCGACCTCAAATACAGAAGTCTCGACGTCGAGGCGTGGAGCCCCCGCCAGAAGAAGTACTTCGAGGTGGGCAGCTGTTCCAATCTGACCGACGCTCAGGCGAGGAGATTGGGCATTAGATATAAGGACGCTGCCACGGGTAAAAACGCATATGCGCACACCCTCAACAATACGGTTGTGGCGCCTCCCAGAATGTTGATTGCCTTCCTCGAAAATCACCTTCGGGCGGACGGCAGCGTGTATATTCCCGAAGTTCTCCGCAAGTATATGGGCGGCAAGGATTGCATATTACCTAAAAAGTAAAATATGTCGGATAAAAGCGCAGCTTTTAAGGTTGCGCTTGTTTTTTGTCAGGTTGCTATGAATTTGGTTTTTTTCGATATCGAATGTGCAAGCGTATATAAAACGACGGCAAAGATTTGCGCGTTCGGGTATGTAGTTTGCGACGAGCATTTCAATATAATAGAAAAAGAAGATATAATGGTCAATCCCAAGGGAAAATTCCACTTAACCGACGGCAGCGGAAAGCAGGGAATCGTTCTGCCATACGAGTATGGCGAATTTAAAAATCATCCCTCATTTCCACGGATATATGCCAAGGTTAAAGCGCTTTTGGAGAACGACGACTGCCTCGTCTTCGGCCACGCGGTTATGAACGATGTCAAGTATCTCAACCTCGAAACGCGCCGCTTTAAATTGCCGCCTTTATCTTTCGGATTTTATGACAGCCAGCTGATGTATATGACCTCCATAGGCGATTTTTCCCGCCAATTCGGCTTGGAATACATAATCGAAAATCTGCAGGTGGAATTCACCCCGCATAAGGCGGCCGACGACGCCTACGCCACTATGCGCGTAGTCGAGGCGCTGTGCAAAAAGCACGGTTGCGACGTAAAATCGCTTATAAAAATTCTGAAAATAAAGCGCGGGGTAACCGACGGCGGCAGGGTAACTCCGCCCGATTCCGCGCAGTTTGCGGAATACAGGAGGGCTTGTCTCCGCGCAAAAAGGGAACGCTCTTCCCGCCGCATAAAGTTCCACAACGCCGTATGCCGCCGCAGAAAAAAACAGGTCGGCAAGCTCACGGGGCTTTCCTTTAACTTCTCGCGCCCGCTTGAGGATGATATAAATATTTCCATACCTTTGGTGGAGAAGATTTACGAGAGAGGCGGAAAATACGCGCTGAAGCTTTCGGAATGTAACGTATACGTCTGCATGGAAAACGACCAAACGACGCGTACAAAATCGGCGGCCGGAACCGACGGGCTCAGAATAATTACGACAGAGCAGCTGAGGGCGCTTTTGGATGATTGAACTACCATTTGATTTTTTAATGCGTATGCGTTCACAGCTCGGTGCCGGTTATTCGGCTTTCGTCGCCTCCTACGACCGTGCGCCTTACAGAGCTATTCGCGTGAATAACTTAAAGATATCTGCGGGGCAATTCGAAAAAATCTCCCCGTTTCCGCTCGAAAAAGTGGAATGGGAAGATAACGGCTTTTACGTAAGCGGAGACAAGGCGGGAAAAACAATTTTGCACGCCGCAGGGCTATACTACGTGCAGGAGCCGTCGGCAATGAGCGCCGCGCCGCTCTTGGAAGTAAAGGCGGGCGAAAGGGTGTTAGACCTTTGCTCCGCGCCGGGCGGGAAGGGCACCCAGCTCGCACAAAGAATGTGCGGCGGGGGCGTGATAGTTTTAAATGAAATCGAGTTTTCCCGCGCCAGAATACTCTCCCAAAACGTAGAACGGCTGGGCATAACCAACGCAGCCGTGATAAGCGCTTCGCCCGAGGCGCTCGGGAAGCATTTTCGCGGCTACTTCGACAAGGTGCTCGTGGACGCTCCGTGCTCGGGCGAGGGTATGTTTCTTAAAGAGCCGAACGCCGTGCGGGAGTGGAGCGAAAAGAACGTCGAAGCGTGCGCGCGCCGTCAGATGCAGATTTTAAACAGCGCCGCAAACTTGTTAAAGAGCGGCGGCTTGCTCGTATATTCCACCTGTACCTTCGCGCCTGCGGAGGACGAATTGCAGGTTGAGACTTTCTTAAAAACCCACCCCGAATTCGGACTTTTGAAGATGAAAAAATTGCTTCCGCACGAGTGCAGGGGCGAAGGGCACTTCGTTGCTCTAATGCGGAAGTGCGAGGGAGAGAATGGCGAAAGTTACCCTTTCGTGTGCGAATTTAAGGACGGAAAGCTTAACCGCATCTACCGTGAATTCGAAAGCCGCTTTCTTAAAACGCGCTTTGAAAATCTCCACTTGGCCGGCGAAACGCTCTATTCCATACCCATAGGCTGCCCCGCATTGCCGTTTAAGGTTTTGCGGGCGGGAGTGCGACTCGGCGAATTTCTCGGCGACAGATTCGAGCCTTCCCATTCGCTCGCTATGTGCCTGAAAGCAGAACAGGCGCAGAGCGTGGAGGTGGACGGACAGACCGCCCTTGACTACCTCGGCGGCAAGACGTTCGTTTGCCCCGCTGAGCTTGACGGTTGGGCGCTCGTCACCTACATGGGGTTCCCTCTCGGTTGGTGCAAATGCGTAAACGGCGTCGCCAAAAATCACCTGCCGAAAGGCTTGAGAATATAATATTAACCCCCTCGGAAAAACCGAGGGGGTTAACTTTTTGCCTTCAGGCTTTTTATTATTCTTTGTCCTCGCCGTCTCCGTCGTTCGGGTCGGTTTCTTCGGTCTCGTCGGTCTCCTCAACCTC
>CAZELQ010000008.1:6904-26458 GCA_964513195.1 uncultured Clostridia bacterium
CGTTGGTTTCATCGGTCTCCTCAACCTCGGTTTCTTCGGCCTCGTCGGTAAGAAGACTCTTGTCTACGTTTTCTTCGTCGATAACGGGCGCCTCTCCGTTTGCCTTGGTGTACTTCCTTACGTAGCGCTTATTTTTGTTGAAGTTATACGAATTTTTACCTGCGGTCTTTCTGTGTCTGTGGTTCTTCATATAATTTCTTATGAGAATGGCCGCAATGGCAATGAGTATCGCAAGTACGAGAGCAATGGACGCAGAGAGAAGCCATACGTTGACGTCGTCGGTTGTTTCGGTCGATTCGTCGTCTTCTTCCTCAACTGTGGGCGCGCCTATAATATCTATGTCTTTATCTACGACCGAATAGTCGATGAATACGCTCATAGAAAGGGCGTTTTCATCGCACAAATCCTCAACTTTGAGGAAAGACAAGCTCTCTTCGTAGTCGCTGTAACTGTACGAATAGCCCGTTTCGTCGTCGTCGGCTGTATCGGCGTTAAATGGTATGAATACCGATGAATCGTAGAGGGAGAAGATATAGTAACTTGCGAAATAGTTGAATATGTCGCTCTTGGTCATTCCGTCCAGCGCCTCGAAATCGGCGATAGTCATCTCGTTATCGGGAAGCTCGTCCCCGTATTGCTGTCTGTATGCCAACAAAATCTGCTCCGTGTACGCGTCCAAACGTTCCGAGTAAGAGCTCTCGTCTACGGTTATGCTGCTGTAATCGAACATAACGCAACTTGCGCCCGCGTCCTCGGCATAGCTGGATTTTTCGCCGCGCGCGCCGCTCCAAAGCTCCAGCCTGTAATTCTTGTCCTCGCTTCCCGTGTGCACGTAGAAAGTTACGGTTATCCACTTGTCTGCGTATTTTTCCTTGCCCTCGTCCGTAGTCGCGTCTATTTTAAAGCAGTAAGCCGTTTCGGTATTATTTTTATCATATACGTAGCGGGGAGTGGCAATGGAAACGTTAAAGCCGGTGACGAGCTTATCTTCGTTTGCCACCCCGTCTTCCATATAGTAATACTTGGCCTCGCCGCCTTTACCGGACACGAATTTGTATACCTTGTTGTTGGTTCCGCCGGCAATGAGGTAGTGGGGAGCGTAGTTAGTGCAGTCGGCGTCCGCGTAGTAGTCGGTGCCCGTCTTAAGGTCGCTGAAACTTACCCTGTTGCCGTCCGCGTCGAAGAAGTCGCAGTGCTCGAATTCTATATCGTAATACTTTGTAAGGTTGTAAATGTTGGCGTACAGCTTGCCGTCCGCGTCCTCGTAGAGGCCGTCCGACCGAAGCGTATACGCTATATTTGCCTTTTTCTCCGCAGTAGTGGCGTCGTCGTCCGGCTCGCCTTTAAGCACGTTACCGTCGTCGTCATACCAGAACGTGTAGCGGGGCAAATCGTAATTCATTACCGAATTGTCCGCCGTGTCGGTATCGACCAAATACACATACGCCACCGCGCCTGCGCTCACCTTTACCTTGACGCTTACCGCCGTATAGCTGTCCGCACTGAACGTGGAGGTTTCGCCGATAAAGCCGTAGTTGTAAATCTTCGTATCGTCGTCGTAGGTTCTATCGGAGTTGATTATAATCAGGGGCTGGACGGACGTCTTGCCGAAGATCGTGTTCCAGACTTCGCTTTCATCGGCGTTTGCGGTATCTATACCGTATATGTCCGCAAGCGTTTGAAACCAATCGCCGTTGTTCTCGATATAGTTCGATATATATTCCTTGCTCAAAAGTCCGGCATAACCGTTGGAATTGGTCTTGTCGTAATCGTTTGCATACGAACCGGTAGGAGCAACGCTTATGCTCTGTCCGTTAACGCCCGTATAAGAAGCGGGGGTGGCGAGGTCGTACTTTATCTCGTTCTTTTCGCCCTGCTCGCTGTCGAAGTTAAAGGAGGAGGAGAGGCTTTCTTCCTCGAAAGCGAGGGTCGCCGCGTATGTTGCGCCGGCGCTGTATTCGTAAACGTCCTCGCTCATCTCCATAACCGAAAGGTCGGCAAGCGCCAGCCAGCCGTACTTATATGAGGATTCCGACGTGCCGCTTATGGTGGTGTTTCCGAGGTTGACTTTAAGCGTGAAACTCTTTCCGTTTATGCCGGAGGTGTTGGAAACTCTGACAAAGCACTTAACCCAGCCGTCGTAAACGTCTTCGACGTCGCCTATGGTAGTGGTCGTAACCGTTGTGGTATCGACGGTGAAATTAGCGGTGTTGTCCTCGTCACCGTCGTCCGTCACGGTGACGGTCGCGGCCGTCTTGCCGTCAAAATCGCTCGTTTTAAGCCAAAAAGATATCAGCGCGTAGTCGCCGTCGTTTAACGTGAATTTTTCGCTTTTGATTTGCGCTTCGTACGCCGCGCCGTACGCGCTTACCATAACGAGAGTAGACGCGCCGCTTTCTTCCACCCCGGGAAGGGTGGCGGCGGACTTGAGCTTTGCGGTCAGCAGGTCGGCGTATTCGTATGTTTTGCCGTTCTTTTGTACGCCGAACTCCCAATTCTCGCCGATTGTCATGACGGCAATCATATCGTCCTTGGTCTCTATGCCGTTGCCCGTTAGCTTGGAGGGAAGATAAACCGTTCCCGCAGGCTCTATCGACGATACGCCGCTAAGGTTCCCCGCAACGTCCTGTTTGGAGGAAACGAATTTACCCGTAGATGTCTTTTCGACTGTGAGTCCGGCGGAAACGACCGTATTGTCAAGCAAAACGGTTTCGCCTGTAGACGTGCTTGCAAAGTCGATAAAGAAGTATCTGTCGGCGGAGTTATGGTCTTTCGTCGTCTGAGTGGCAGTGCCGCTGCCGTCGCCGCTGCCGTTCGTCCAAAACGTCTCTTTATCGACGCGGAATTCGAGCGTTGGCTCGTCGGGCGCGAGAGGGTGCGACGTGTTATCGTCATCTATGTTTTCGAAGTTTTCGCCGGCGGCTTCGACGAGCTCGGCGGCGTTGAGGTATTTGGTGTAGGTAACGTCGTCAAAAAAGGCGTAGCCCTCGACGGTATATTTGCTGTCCTCGCCAAGCCCCAGGGTTACGGTTACCGTAGTAGAGGCAAAGGTGCAAGCTTCAACGTAAATCGTGTATTGCACCCAACCGTTGTTTTCACCGTCGGCGTTTAGGCTTTCCGTATCGATGTTCTTGATTTTTATGGGGTCGAGGCTGTTTGAGCCGACCGCCGTATCTACCTGAATGTATGCGCCGCGGTCGGAGGTTACTTTCGTCGATTCGGCTTTACCGCCGTCGTAGGTGAGATTGCAGGTTTTTACCCAAAGGGAAATTTCGCAGGCAGTGCCTGCCTCCAAGGTCATCGTCGAGGAGGACGTGTAATAGCTCTCCGTGCCCGTATAATAGTCCTCACGGTAATTATGCAGCATTAAAACCGAAGTTTCGAACGGCTCAGTGAAATCCTCGTCGAGGAAGTAGTCGCCGTCGTCGTTCTGATAGGTAACTACGGTGTTGCCATCGACGTCGAGCACGTTGCCGTCATCGTCGTAGCTGTACTCGTGCGTAAACGGGTTGTCGATATATTTTGCGTCGTCGTCGGTTGCGTCCGATTCGGTGGCGGCGTGGCTGTCAACGTAGAGCATATCGTCGGTAAGCGCGCCGTTATAGTCTTCCTTGTCCTCGTCATCGTCGTCGAGGTCGTCGTTGTCCTCGAGCGTCTGGGGAAGGGTAGGGTCGGTAATATAATCCCAGCGGTCCTTGCGGGTATTTATAACGCCGGACATCGATGCGGAGGAGGAACCCTTTATTCCGTTCGTCCAATTATCGGGCGAGCTGATGGGGTAAAGACCGTCGTTATCGTCGTAAAATTCAAAGTTGCCGTTTTTGATAAGCTGAGTATCCTGCTTGGTTACGACTTTGTCGTCGTCATCGGAATCGCTGCTGCTTGACGAGCAAGCCGCCGCCGCGCTTATAAAAAGCGACGAGGCCACCGCAAACGCTCCTATCGCCACAGCTCTGAATTTTGCTCTCTTGTTTCTATTCATATAACACCTTTAAAAAGTTTTATCTTCTATACCATGCACGCGCACGCGCGCAAAACCATACTTAGATATTTTAATATAAAAGCGCCCGTTTTGCAACTGATTACGGGTAAAAGTTAGCACAAAAAATTCATTATTATAAAAAATTTGCAAAAACTTCTATTATATAAGCCGTAAACGGGCGCTAATTTGTCAAAAATGGAAAAGAGCAAGAAAAAAGCCGCGTTCGGCGGCCTTATAATCGGCGTAATAAACGGACTGTTCGGCGGCGGCGGCGGAATGATTGCCGTCCCCGTTTTGTGCGGAGGTCTTTCATACCCGCGCAAGCAGGCTCACGCAACGGCGATTTTTATAATAGCGCCGCTATGCCTCGTGAGCGCGGTTACCTATATCGTGCACGGTTTTGCCGATTTAACGGTAATAATACCCGCGGCTATAGGAAACGTGGCGGGCGGATTGTTGGGCGCGGTGCTCTTGGGCAAGCTCCCGGGAATTTGGGTGGAAATTGTCTTTATCGCCATAATGCTGGTTTCCGGAATACGAATGGCGGTGGGCTGAATGGGGTTTATTCTATATCTCGCCGCAGGCTTTGCCGCCGGAATTTTAGGCGGCATGGGTATGGGCGGCGGAACAATTTTAATACCCGCGCTTACAATCTTACTCGGCGTAAACCAGCACGTTGCGCAGGCTGCAAACGTGATAGCCTTTCTGCCCATGGCGGCGATAGTGCTGCCGAAACACAAAAAGAACGGACTATTAAAAACAGACGGGCTACGGGAAATAATAATTCCCGCAATAATTTCCACCGTGTTGGGCGGGCTGGTAATGGCCTATATGCCTGCCGATATGCTCCAAAAGCTGTTCGGCATATTTTTAATCGCGCTTGCCGTAAAGCAATTTTTTGCCACGTTGGAAGAAATTAAGGCCGAAAAGTAACTATTTGCGCGTAAACAGCTTTTTGAGGGGACGGAAGGAGACCATTTCCATTCCGAAAAAGGCCGCCACGGCGAACAGCACCACGATTACTCCGCACACCGCAATGCGGAACATCGGCGAAAGTATGGGCGTAAACAGATTATGAAGCAGTCTGCCGAATATGCAGGCTACTATACTTATTATCACGCTCCTCGCCGTATAGCCCAGGTAGTTTACTTCCGGACAATTTTTGCGCAATAGTCTCAAGTTGAGAACGGCGGTAATTATAAAGCTCATTACAAGACCGACCATATACGAAGTAATGCCGAGCGGCTTTATAAAAGCGAATATGCAGACCAGCATAGCCACCGCGCCGATAAAGAAGTAAATAAGCGTGCGCACTTCGTAGTGCATGGAATTGAGAATAGTCGTCGTAATCATCGATATGCACATGGGCAGCATCATAAATGCAAAACGTCTTATAACGGCGCCGCTCATCTCGTTTGCGTACAGGAAAATACCCAGATCGTCGCCGAGCGTAAAGGCAAATGGAATTAGAACCGTCGCTATCAGAACGGAGGCCTTTATCGTCCGCTCGATATCGTTCTTAAGAAGCTCCTTGCGTCCCGCATAGTAGTTTTCGCTCATCTCGGGAGAAACGACCACGGCAATGGACCCGATGAGCGAGTTGGGCATGAACAGTATGGGTACGCTCATGCCGAGCACAGTGCCGTAGAGTGCGATTGCCTCGGCGTCCGAATAGCCGCAAGCCGCAGAGAGAAGCGCGGGCAAAAACATTGCAACGCAGGAATTAAGTAGCGAGGTGGACGTTCTCATCGCCGTTATGGGCAGTGAGGAGCCGAGAAGCGATTTGAACTGCTTTTTGGGCTTCACGAACTTCCCGCCCGTGAACAGATACCAGCCCACGGAAACCAGAAAAGAGAAGATATAGGAAACGAGGACGGCTATCGTAGCCATTCTCGCGCCGCCTACGGCCGTGTCTGCAAAGTGTATAAGCACGCAGCCGCACGCAACCATAACCGTATTCTCGGCAAGCTCTATTATACTGTACGGCAAAAATTGCTTGTTTCCCCAGAACGAGCCGCGCATTACGGCGTAGACCGAGGTCAGCACCAGCCCGGGTAAAAGCCATAAAAAAATTTCGGCACATTCCCTGTCGGGGAATAAAAACGCGTATAAATCGCGGGCAAAAAACAATACGAGTGCTACGGGAATAGTAAACAGGAGCGTACTTAAAACGCCCGCCGTAACCACGGCGTGCTTGGCCGCCGAAGAGCCGGAAGCCGTATTTTTCGCGATAAGGCGCGAAACGGTGACGGGAATACCGCTCGACGCCGCGGTGAGGAACACCGAAAATACCGAAAGACAAATCTGGTAAATGCCCAGACCTTGGGCGCCGATACAGCGCGAAAGAATGATTCTGTATATAAAGCTCAGCGCCTTTTCCACGGTGGAAAAAACCGTGACTTGGGCGGCCGACTTGTAAATATTGTTCTTCATCAACAATATTCTACAAGCCAAACACGGCGAATATTCACGCAAATTGGCGAAAAAGAATATATTATAATATGTTTTCGCTGATTACGGAAAGGGGCAAATACCTCAGAATCAGGCGGCACGTTACGAAAACGGACGTCGAAAGCGAATTCCGCTTTGCGGTACGCGGCCGGATTTTCGAAGGAGGCGTTATTGTGTTGGAGGACGAGCGAAAATTCTGCTATGCGCGTCCCTTCGACACGTACGAAACGGTCGCTGCGCGCGAGGGCGGCGACGCCGAAACGCTTAAAAATCTAAACGACAACGCCGTAATTTACCCAACTATGAGGGTCTGGCTGTCGTAGCCGAAAATTTTGCGCCCGCATAAATTATATTAAGCGAAAAAACAAACCAAAAAAAGCGGAGGTAAAAATGTCGTTCTTTTCAAATTTTCAATCGGACAAATGCCCTGGCACCATAAACGGCAATCCATTAAACGGAATGTGCGAAAAGGTGTGCATACAGGCGCAGAAAATATTTGACGCCTGCATAAAACAGGTTCAGATAGAAAACTATAACCTTACGGTGGAATCCGAAGACTCATCTACATACCCCTTAACGTTCGTAAGCGCACGCTCGACCTCGGAGGGGGCGACCCTGACTAACGTAAGCGTAGACAGACTCGTCGACAAACAGGGCTGCGCGCGCGTTCAGGCAACGGTTAATATTCCCGTAGAGATAATATACACCGAATCCAACGGTACAGAGCACGTTGCGCAGAGTACGGTGAGCGTAAACGAAGACGTACTTCTATACGTTCCCGCGCCTTCGATAATGCCTTTCAAGGTTGTCGCCGAAGCGTCGGCAGTAGCGGCGGAGGGGTCGTTCGCGGCGGACACGGCGGAGCTGACGATGAACGCCTGCGTGTCGGTAATTTTAAAAATTGCCATCGACGTAGAGCTGCTCGTTCCCAGCTACGGGTATTGCGCAATTCCGCCCGCACAGGATTATTCGAAGGAAGTGTGCGCAGGCTTTTTCGAGCTTCCTTTATACCCGCAGGGCAAGAATTGTCCGTGCAAATAAACTGTTAATTAAAGGTGGAGGTTCCGTCCTCCGTGCAAGATATCACAGGCGGCAAATTAGTTATTTTTGCCGCCTAAATTCATATTATGTCAGACATAAATCGATTTATGTCACACATAAATCGCTGTAATTAGTTAATAATTACAAAAAATTGCCCGTATTGCAAATTACTTTAAAAAAAACAAAAACGATGATATAATATCCGTATGAAAGTTTTTTCGATAAGCGATTTGCATCTTTCCTCCGCCGTGGACAAGCCTATGGAGATTTTCGGCGGGAATTGGGAGGGGCACTTCGAAAAAATAAAAGCCGATTGGGAGAGCAAGGTCTCGGACGACGATATCGTTCTTTTATGCGGCGATACGAGTTGGGGAACTCAACTTTCGGAGGGCGTTGCCGATTTGGCCTCTCTTGCTCCCCTCAAGGGCAAAAAGGTGTTTATACGCGGCAACCACGATTATTGGTGGAACGGCATAACCAAGCTGCGCGCCGCCGCTCCTACGGAAGAATTTTATTTTCTCCAGAACGATTGCGTAAAATTCGGAAATTTGATAATTTGCGGTTCCCGCGGTTGGAGCTGTCCCGGCAGTTCCGATTATACCGAGAGGGACGAAAAGCTTTACCTCCGCGAGGCCGAACGCTTCAAGCTCGCCTTTAAAGAGGCGGAAAAGGTAAGAGAGGAGGGCGACGTCCTTCTGGCAATGATACATTACCCGCCCATGAACGTTAAGCTTCAGGACACGCTTTTTACCGCGCTTTTCGAAAAAAACCGCGTCGACAAAGTTATTTTCGGGCATATTCACGGACAGGCTTTTTTTCCGCTTCGCACTGTTAGGAACGGTATAGAATACGTGCTCACCTCCTGCGACAAGGTTGCGTTTGCCTTGCAGAGGATTTTGTAAAATACCTAAATTTTTTTCCGTCAATTTCTTTACTTTATTTATTGAGTATGTTATAATTTTCAAAAATTAAAGGTTTTGGCAAAATGAAGGTCTTTGATTTGATCGCCGTTGAAAATCGTAACAGGGCACGGCGGCTTAATTTTATATGATTTCAGCGGAATTATCGCTTGAAAAGTATCGTTCGGTACTTGGGCGTAGCTTCCGCTTTTTTATTGCCTCAGACTTTTTACAAAGGTTGGTTTATGCTTAAAAGAAAGGATTTGCTCGGACTGAGAGACGTCTCCGCAGAGGAAATAAACTGTATTTTGGACGCTGCGGAAAATATCAAGAAATCGGTTAAAGCGGGCAAAAAAAATTTTGACGATTTGAAGGGCAAAACACTGGTCACGCTCTTTTACGAGAACAGTACGAGAACGCGCTCCTCGTTCGAGCTTGCGGGTAAATATCTCGGTGCGACGGAAGTAAACGTTTCCGCATCGTCAAGCTCGGTGCAAAAGGGAGAAACGCTTATAGATACGGGCAAGACTTTGCAGGCGTTGCAGACCGATTTTATAGCGATACGCCATCCTATGGGCGGCGCCCCGGCGCTCCTTGCAAAGACGGTCGGCTGTTCCGTGCTCAACGGCGGCGACGGCATGAACGAGCATCCCACGCAGGCGCTTTTGGATATGCTCACCATACGCGAGGAATTCGGAACTCTGAAGGGGCTTAAGGTAGCCATTCTCGGCGATATAAAGCACAGCCGCGTTGCGAAATCAAACCTGTTCGGCCTTACCAAAATGGGCGCAGAGGTGTGGGTTTACGCACCCAAAACGCTGATTCCCAAAGGCTTTGACGAGCTGGGCGCCAAAATCGCTTCCTCGAGGGAGGAGTGCATAGACGGCGCGAACGCCGTAATGGGGCTGAGAATCCAGCTCGAACGGCAGTCCTGCGGGCTGTTTCCCTCACTCTCCGAATATTCACGTTATTACGGCGTAAACGATTCGCTGATGAAATACGCCGCCAAGGGCGCGATAGTGGTGCACCCCGGTCCCGTAAACCGCGGCGTTGAGCTTACGCCTCGGCTTATAGACGGGGAGAGCAGCAGAATAGAAGAGCAGGTCACGAGCGGTCTGTGCGTCAGAATGGCGGCTTTGAAGCTTCTGGCCGAATACAGGGAGGCTAACCTATGAAGACACTTATAAAGGGCGGCGAGGTCGTCTTTTCGGACGGAGTAAAAAAATGCGACCTGCTTATCGAGGGTAAACGAATAGTTAAAATATGCGATAATATTCCCGTCGGCAAGGAGTACGGGGTCATAGACGCGACGGGTAAATGCGTAATCCCCGGCATAATAGATATGCACGTCCATCTCCGCGAGCCCGGTTTCGAGGGCAAGGAAGATATAGAGAGCGGTTCACGGGCGGCGGTTGCCGGCGGCGTAACGCAGGTTTGCTGTATGCCCAACACCGACCCGGTATGCGATAACGCGGTCGTGGTTAAATATATTCTTGCGAGGGCAAAGGAAGTCAACCTCTGCAAGGTCAATCCCATAGGCGCGATAACCAAGGGCGAAAAGGGAGAAGTGCTGGCCGATATCGGCAAAATGGCCGCGGCGGGCGCGGTCGCCCTTTCGGACGACGGCAGGTCGGTTATGAATTCTCTCGTTATGCGCCTCGGTATGGAGTATGCGAGCGGCTTCAACCTCAAGTGCTGCTGTCACTGCGAAGATATCAACCTCGTTGACGGCGGCGTTGTAAACGAGGGCAAAAACTCCACCCTGACGGGGCTCAAGGCAAGCCCCCGCGCGGCGGAGGACATAATGATTGCGCGGGATATCAGTCTCGCCGAAAGCTTGGGCGTTCCCGTACACATCTGCCACGTCTCCACCTACAGCGGCGTCGACATAATCCGTTCCGCAAAGAGGCGCGGCGTAAAAGTCACCGCCGAAACCTGTCCGCATTACTTCATTCTCACCGACGATATAATTACGGGCTTCGATACCAATACCAAGGTCAACCCGCCCGTGAGGGAAGAGGTCGACAGGCTGGCTATAATAGAGGGGCTTAAGGACGGAACGTTGGACTGCATAGTCACCGACCACGCGCCCCATACATTAAAGGACAAGCAGGTGGAGTACAACCTCGCGGCGTTCGGTATGAGCGGAATAGAGACAAGCTTCGCGCTTTCCTATACTTATCTCGTAAGGAGCGGCATATTGAAATTGGAGCAGCTTATGAAGCTCATGTCCTACAATCCGGCAAAGACTCTGAATCTGGAGGGAGGCGAAATAGCCGAGGGCGGCGTCGCCGACCTTGCAATAGCCGACCTCAACGCCGACTATGTAATCAACGGCGCCGAATTCCTGTCCAAGGGCAAAAATACGCCCTTTAACGGCTACAGGGTATACGGCAAGATATGCGCCACTATGGTCGACGGCGAAATTAAATTCAAACAATAAAACTCTGAGAGAGGGAAAATATGATAGACAATCTTATCGAAAGAATTATAGAATTGCAAAACCCAACCTGCGTCGGCTTAGATACCGATTTTTCCTATCTTCCCGACGAAATGCGCGACGGCATGGCTACCTTCGAGGGCGTTGCCGAACAGCTTATCGAGTTCAATATGAACATAATCGATAAGGTGTGCGACATCGTTCCCGCGGTCAAGGTACAGGTCGCCTACTACGAACAGTACGGCTACGAGGGGCTCCGCGCTTTCGACTGTACGGTTAACTATGCGAGGGGCAGGGGTATGTACGTGATTGCCGACTGCAAGCGCAACGACATCGGCTCTACGGCGAAATGCTACTCCACGGCCTATCTCGGCGAAACCGATATCAACGGAAAGAAGATACTTTCCTTCCCCGCCGATATGCTTACCGTCAACGGCTATCTCGGCACCGACGGCATAGCGCCCTTTCTCGACGATATAAAGCTGCACGACAAGGGTATTTTCGTGCTCGTTAAGACCTCCAATCCCTCGGGAGCGGAGATACAGAATCTTAAACTCGAAAGCGGCGAATATATGTACGAGCATATGGGCAAGTTGGTGGAAAATTGGGGCAAGGACTGCGTAGGTAAATACGGTTACTCCGAAGTCGGCGCGGTAGTGGGAGCAACCCACCCCGAGGAGGCGCAAAGGCTGCGCTCACAGCTTGCGCACACCTTTTTCCTTATTCCCGGTTACGGCGCGCAGGGCGCAAACGCGCAGATGCTCAAATGCTGCTTCGACGGAAACGGCCTCGGCGGCATAGTCAACAATTCCCGCGGAATAATCTGCGCCTACAAAAAGCCCCGCTATTCCGGTATGCATTATGCCGAAGCGGCGCGCGCGGCGTGCATAGATATGCAACAGGATTTATCATGTACTATAGGTAAAATGGGCAAATGAAAGAACTTATCGCAACGGTAAAAAAGGTTGAACCGATCGCCCGAAATATATACTCATTGACCGTCTCTCTCCCCGAAAAAGTCGAGGTGCGCGGCGGGCAGTTTTTAAATATTTCCACGGGCGATTGTTCGCGGCTTTTAAAGCGCCCCTTCGGCATAGTTTCAACCGACGGCAACGACGTCACGGTGTGCTTTCAGGTAAAGGGCGAGGGTACGGCGGCGCTTGCAAGGGTGGCGGCCGGCAATAAATTGGCGGTAACCCTTCCGTTGGGCAACGGCTTTATTCTTCCCGAGAGCGCCCGTAACGTCGTGGTTATAGGCGGAGGCGTGGGCATTTTCCCCCTCGTGCCCGTAATAAACGGCTGTAAAGACAAGAAATTTTATTCGTACATAGGTTTCCGCAACGCGGATTGCGTGTGCCTTCTGGACGAATTCAAAAAGAGCGAATCCCTCACCGTGGTAACCGACGACGGCAGCTACGGAAAAAAGGACAACGCCGTCAACGCATACTTTTCCGACGCGGCGAAAGTAAAGGCGGACATAATTATTGCCTGCGGGCCTCCCGTAATGCTTCGTGCTCTTAAAAACAGAATGAAAGAGGAGGGGGTAAAAACGCCCTGCCTCGTTTCGCTGGAGGAGAGAATGGGCTGCGGCATAGGCGCGTGTCTCGTCTGCGTATGCAAAAAGACGGACGGCGGCAACGCGCGCGTCTGCAAGGACGGGCCCGTATTCGATATCGGCGAGGTGGAACTTTAATGGCTTGTTTAAGCGTGGAAATCTGCGGCGTCAGATTCAAAAATCCGGTAATCGCGGCGAGCGGTACGTACGGCTTCGGCAGGGAATTCAACGAAATTTACGATGTATCGCAAATAGGCGGCATATCTACAAAGGGCATGACCAACCTCCCCCGTCCCGGCAACCCCGTTCCGAGAATAGCCGAGGGGTCAAGCGTTATATTAAACGCCGTAGGACTCCAGAATCCCGGCGTGGAGCATTTTATCAAAGAGGATTTACCTTTCTTAAAGGAAAAGGACGTTGTAATCATCGCCAACGTGGCGGGCAGCACGCTCGAGGACTACGGCAAAATCTGCGCGAGATTGGACGGGCTTGTCGATATGGTGGAGCTCAACATCTCCTGTCCCAACGTAAGGGCGGGCGGTATGGCGCTCGGAATCAGACCCGAGAATATCGAAGAGGTCACTTCCCTTTCCAAGTCAAATCTGAAAAGGACTCCTCTCATTGTCAAGCTCTCGCCAAACGTGGAGAGTATTCCGACCAACGCAAAGGCGGCCGAAAGGGGCGGCGCGGACTGTATTTCGCTCGTCAACACGTTTACGGGTATGGTCATAGACCTCGAAAGACGCAAGCCGGTAATTGCGAACAATACGGGCGGCGTTTCGGGCGCGGGTATAAAGCCTATCGCGCTCAGAATGGTGTACGAGGCCGCGCACGCCGTAAAGATACCGGTAATAGGTATGGGCGGCATAATGACGGGAACGGACGCGCTGGAATTTATGTGCGCCGGCGCAAGCGCGGTGCAGGTCGGCACGGCAAACTTTGCCGACGCCTTGGCAATGCCCCGCATAATAAAAGAAATGAACGAGTGGCTTGACCGCCACCGAATAGACGACGTCAACAAAATCGTCGGTACTTTGACCTTAAACTGAGGAGAAAAACAAAATGGAACTTACCTACAAACAGCAATTTATTAAATTTATGGTCGACAACGGCGTGCTCAGATTCGGCGAATTCACCTTGAAGAGCGGCAGAAAGGCGCCCTATTTTATAAATACGGGAAACTATAAGACGGGCAGCCAGCTTGCCCGCCTCGGCAAGTATTACGCCGCGTGCATCAGGCAGAACGGTTTGACCGCCGATACTCTCGTCGGTCCCGCATATAAGGGAATTCCCCTTGCGGTCACTACGGCGGTTGCCCTCGCGGACGAATACGGCGTCGATCTGAATTATTGCTTCGACCGTAAAGAGGTAAAGGACCACGGCGAGGGCGGCCTGTTTGTCGGCAAGCAGCTCGAGGACGGCGAAAAGGTTATAATAATAGAGGACGTTATGACTTCGGGCAAGGCGTTAAGAGAGATGCTTCCCAAGCTGAAATCGGCGGCAAACGTCGAGGTTGCCGGCATGATAATTTCGGTTGACAGAATGGAGAGGGGGCTGGAAAGCTCGCAGTCCGCCGTGCAGGAAGTCTACAGGGAGTTCGGCGTAAAGGTCTATTCCATCGTCACGATGGCCGACATAATCGAGGCAATCGAGCAAGGGGTAATAGAAGGCAGGGAATACCTTGAAAAGATGAAGGAATACCGCGCGCAGTACGGCGTGGAATAAAAAAAGGTCAGAACCTTTTGAATTCGTAACCTTTTTCCTTATAATATCCGATAATGTCTCTCAGCGCCTCGGCGGTAACCGTTTTGTCCGTAGCGTCGTGTGCGAGCAGTACTATGTGGTTTCGGTTGGCGGGCGTGTTTATCGCCGCTTTAATCAGGTCGTCCGGCGTGGGAGAGGAAATTTCCGCGTCGAGGGTGGAGGCGTTCCAATCTATATACCTCATACCGTGCGCCGTCACGGCGTCGGTGAACTTTTTGTTGAGACCGAAGCTGCCGCCGGGGAAGCGGTACACAAAAGAGGGCGCGCCCGTAACCTCGGCGATTATATCGTTGCACTTGTCAATGTCGGCTATCAGCGAGTTTTCGTCGGAATAAATATCTTTATAAACGTGAGAGTAGGAGTGAATGCCCACGGTGTGCCCCTCGTCGAATTCCCGTTTTAAAAGGTATTTTCTGCGTTCGGCCTGTTTGCCGACGATAAAGAACGTCGCTTTCACGTTTTCCTCTTTCAGGACGTCTAAAATCACGGGAGTCACCTTGTCGCTGGGGCCGTCGTCAAAGGTAAGATAAATGCATTTCGGGGCGTTTTCGGCAAGACCGATTGTTATATCGTCGTAATGAAAAACGGTTATAATCTGCGAAGCTATAAAGATGAATAGCAGCATAAACGCGCACAGCAGGGTATTTTTTTTGTTCATATAGTTATATTGTGCAGAAAACCATATTTTAGGCAGCGCTGCCAAAATTTGTGCCAAATGCAAAAAAGTTGATTTTGTATGCCCAAAAATACTTGCTTTTATCGCTTTTTTGATATAATATGTTTAGGCTGAACGCTACTGTGGCTCAGTCGGTAGAGCAGCTGATTCGTAATCAGCAGGTCACCGGTTCGAATCCGGTCAGTAGCTCCATAAAACGGGAGATGATTTTTTTCATCTCCTTTTTTTGTTGACAACGTATGCGTAAGCTGTTATAATTCATTTACCTATTAAGTTAATAGGTAAATATTCTGCGGAGAGCGTATTTAATGGAGGGTAACCGTGAAAATTTCCACGAGGGGAAGGTATGCGCTGCGCGTTATGATTGACCTTGCAGAACATATGAACGGAAACTATATTCCGCTTAAAGATATAGCGGCTAGGCAGGGTATTTCACAGAAATATCTTGAGAGCATTATGCTCGAATTATCGAAGTCGGGGCTTGTCGACGGACGGCACGGCAAGGGCGGCGGTTATAAATTGAACCGTGACTGTTCGGAATACACGGTCTGGGAAATTCTGCAATGCACCGAGGGAGACCTGGCGCCCGTGTCCTGTCTTGACGGCGATGCCGCGGCCTGCGACCGCGCGGCAGAATGCCGCACTCTTGCGCTTTGGTCGGACTTTTATAAATTGATAAAGGATTATTTCGGCGGCAAAACGCTGGCGGAACTTATAAATAAATCGGATTGCGGCAATTACGTTATCTGAGCAAAGGAGAGAAAATGGAATTTGAAACGCTATGTCTGCACGCAGACGATAATAAACTTGACCAATGGGGCACACTGACAATGCCCGTATGCCAGTCCGCTACATTTGTGCATAAGGGCGTAGGCGTAACTTCGGAATACAGCTATTCGCGCCTCTCCAATCCTACCAGAGCGCACCTTGAAAATACGGTTGCGAAGCTCGAGGGCGGCTATGCGGCCGTAGCGTTTTCTACGGGTATGGCCGCAATCACTACGGTAATGAAGCTCTTTCAAGGCGGCGCGCATATTATCGCCTCCGAAGATATGTACGGCGGCAGTCTGCGACTGTTTCGCAACGTCAATACGGCAGAAGGTATTAGCTTCGATTTCGTCGATACGGGAGACTTGGCCAAGGTCAAGGCCCTTATAAACGTGAATACGCGGGCAATCTATTGCGAAACGCCCAGCAATCCTTTAATGCAGGTATCAGACATAGCTGCGCTGGCTGAGCTCGCGCACGAAAAAGGTTTGCTACTTATTGTCGACAATACTTTTTTAACGCCGTACTTCCAGCGCCCCATAAGCTTGGGGGCCGACGTCGTAATACATAGCGGAACCAAGTATTTGGGCGGACATAACGATACTCTGGCGGGCTTTGCCGTCGCCAAAACGGCCGAGCTGGCGGAAAAAATCGTCTATTACGCCAAGACCATAGGCGCGTGCCTTGCTCCGTGGGACAGTTTTTTAATAGAACGCGGCATCAAAACGTTGCCTTTGCGCATGGACAGAATAAATTCCAACACGAGGCAGATTGCCGAATGGCTCAGGGGCAGAAATGACGTAAAAAAGGTCTATTACGTCGGATTCGCCGACCATGCGGGTTACGCCGTGACCGAAAAGCAGTCGACAGGCTTCGGCGGAATGATTTCTTTCGAGGTTGAAAGCAAGGCTCTTGCGGAACAAATTCTGGAAAAAATTAAGATTATCAGGTATGCCGAGAGTCTTGGCGGCGTGGACAGCCTTATTACGTACCCGATGCTTCAAACCCATGCGGACGTTCCGGCCGAGGAGAGGGAGCGCAGGGGTATCAACGACAGGTTTTTGCGCATTTCGGTCGGGGTCGAAAACGTCAAGGACTTAATAGAAGATTTAAGGCAGGCGTTCGGAGAATGAAATACGATTTCGATAAAGTTTACGACAGAAGGAATACAAACAGCCTGAAATACGATTTCGCCGCAGAACGCGGTAAGCCGCAGGGCGTATTGCCTCTCTGGGTGGCCGATATGGATTTCAGAGCGCCCGACGAAGTAATCTCGGCCTTAAAGGCCAAGGCAGAACACGGCATTTTCGGCTATTCCGAACCGACGGACGATTATTTCGCGACTCTGCATAATTGGTTCTCCGTGCGTCACGGCTGGAACGCCGACCCGCATAAATTTGTGCTGACGTGCAGCGTGGTCTTTTCGATTTGCGCACTGCTACGCGCACTGACGAAAGAGGGCGACGCCGTTATAATCTGTCAACCCGTATATTACCCGTTTGCCCAATCGGTCACCGACAACGGACGCAAGCTTGTCGTAAGCCAATTAAAAAACGACGGAGGTTTTTATACCGTAGATTTCGACGATTTTGAGCGCAAAATTACAGATAACGGGGTGAAAGCGTTCATACTTTGCAATCCGCACAATCCCGTGGGCAGGGTGTGGACGGAAGCCGAGCTGATACGCTTGGGCGATATCTGTCTTAAACACGGCGTTTTCGTTATATCTGACGAAATTCATGCCGACTTCGTCTACGGCGACAACGTACATAAAGTCTTTTCCGCAATTAAAAAGGAATACGAAGATATAAGCGCAATCTGCACCGCGCCTACAAAGTCCTTTAATCTCGCGGGATTGCATATTGCAAACACCTATATCGAGAGCGACGAGGTACGTCGGAAATTCGTGCGCGAGCTTGACGCCCAAGGATATAGCCAGCCAAACGTTATGGGGTTGGTTGCCTGTCAGGCGGCCTATACCTATGGCGCAAGCTGGCTTGAACAATTAAAAAACTATCTCTGCGAAAATATTGAATATATGCGCCGGTATATCGCGGAAAATATGCCGCAGATAACCTTTACGCCGCCGCAGGGCACCTATCTCGTCTGGCTTGACTGTCGCAAGCTCGGGCTCGACGACGTCAAACTAAATTCCCTCGTCTCAAAGAGGGCGGGACTGTGGCTGGACGACGGCTACATTTTCGGCGCAGGCGGCAGCGGCTTCCAGCGTATAAACGTAGCTTGCCCGCGCGTGGTTTTGCAGACCGCGCTGGAGCGGCTTAAAAACGCCCTTGATTCTTAGCCGTCGCGGCTATTACGGCGTCCGGAAGTTTTTTGCATAAATATAAAAAATTTTTTTATAATTATTGAAAAATCGGTTGACAAATCGGTTTTACATGCATATAATATAAACAATCAACCTATTAACTTGGTATGTTGGTGGTAATTATGAGCAACGCGAAATTCCAAAATTCAATCATGTGTTGTAACCGTATAAATAATATACGGGGTTTTGCGTTACGCAAATAATTTTCGGTTGATAACGAATTTTAAAGTACGAAAGCCCGATTGGAAAAAATCGGGCTTTTAATTTTTTTAAATTAAATTTTTTTAAAGGAGATATATTCATATGTCAAGTTACAAAACAATTCTCGATCTCGTAGGTAACACGCCCTTGGTGGAGGTTAAAAACTTCGAAAAGGCAAACGGCTTGCAGGCGACGGTGCTTGCAAAGCTCGAGTATTTCAATCCCGCAGGCTCGGTGAAAGACAGAATCGCAAAGGCGATGATAGAGGAAGCGGAGGCAAGCGGCAAGCTAAAGGCGGGCGCGACCATAATCGAGCCTACAAGCGGAAACACCGGAATAGGTCTTGCGGCCGTCGCGGCCGCTAAAGGCTATAAGCTCATAATAACTATGCCCGAAACGATGAGCGTGGAGCGCAGAAATCTTATTAAGGCTTACGGAGCGGAAATTGTCCTCACCGAGGGCGCAAAGGGTATGAAAGGCGCCATTGCGGAAGCGAAAAGGCTTGCCGAAACCATACCCGAATCCTTTATACCCGCACAGTTTGAAAATCCCGCCAATCCCGCTATACATAGGGCGACCACGGGTCCGGAAATCTGGAACGATACGGACGGCAAGGTCGATATACTTGTCGCCGGAGTAGGCACGGGCGGCACGATAACGGGCGTGGGCGAATATCTGAAGAGTAAAAATCCCGCCGTAAAAGTCGTAGCTGTCGAACCTGCGGGGTCGCCGGTACTCTCCAAAGGCGTTTCCGGCTCTCATAAAATTCAGGGAATAGGCGCGGGGTTCGTGCCCGATGTTCTCAACACAAAAATCTACGATGAAATAATAGCCGTGGAAAACGAAGACGCCTTTGCTACGGGTAAGGCGTTCGGCAAAACAGAGGGTATTCTCGTCGGTATATCGTCCGGCGCGGCTCTGTGGGCGGCCGCGGAGCTAGCCAAGCGGCCGGAAAATAAGGGCAAAACGATAGTAGCCGTACTTCCCGACACGGGCGATAGATATCTTTCCACGCCGCTGTTTGCCGATTGAAATAATAGCTACTTAATATAAAAAGCGTTTCAACAGAAACGCTTTTTATTTTTTATGCAAAATTGACGTATAAATTCAGCTTATAGCGGGTATAGGAAAAAATTTATATAAATTTATAAAAAAAGTATACATTTACTGTACACCACGAAAATTAAAAAAACTGACGAAAAATCGTGTTTTTATTATAACAAACGCCAAAAAATAATGCAACTGAATATTTGTAGTAAATGTATACTTTTACTAAAAAAATACGGAAATGAAAAAAGCGGACGGCAGACCGAAAATTTTCAAAGCTGTCAGACGAATACCGTATTTTATTCATTTTATGTAAAAACGTACCGTTCTGCGCTTGCAAAAAATCCCAAGATATGCTATATTGTTTATGCCAAACTAAACTTAATTTTGAATGGGGCTTTTTA
>CAZELQ010000009.1:0-26340 GCA_964513195.1 uncultured Clostridia bacterium
TATGGAACACCAAAAAATTTTAATTTTAGATTTCGGCGGACAATATAACCAGCTTATAGCCCGCAGGGTACGCGAGCTCAACGTTTTCTGCGACCTTATGCCCTGCACGATGCCCCTTGAAAAAATAAAGGAATACGCCCCGATAGGCATAATTTTTACGGGCGGGCCCAACAGCGTGTACGAGGACGACAGCCCTAAAATCGATAGAGAACTGTTTAATCTCGGCATTCCCGTGCTCGGTATATGCTACGGTTGTCAGCTTATGGCCTACTCTCTCGGCGGCGTAGTCGAAAGGGCGGCGACCTCCGAATACGGCAAGGCGGAGGTGGAATATTTACCCTCTGCGATAACTTCGGGTATGCCGGAGCACGCAATTTGCTGGATGAGCCATACAGACAGAATAACCAAGCTTCCCCAAGGCTTCCGTACGCTTGCAAAGAGCGCGAATTGCCCCTATGCGGCGTTCGGCGACGAGGAGCGCAAATTCTACGGCGTACAGTTCCATCCCGAGGTCAACCACACGCAGATGGGCACGCAGATACTCAAAAACTTCTTGTATAAGGCCTGCGGCGCCGTGGGCGATTGGACAATGTCCAACTTCGTCGCAAACAAAATTGCGGAGCTAAAAGCCAAGATAGGCGATAAAAAGGTGCTGTGCGCAATGAGCGGCGGCGTCGATTCGGCGGTCGCGGCAACCCTCGTGCACAGGGCGGTAGGCGACAACCTTACCTGCGTTTTCGTCGACCACGGGCTACTCAGAAAATACGAGGCGGACGAGGTTATGTCGGTATTCAAAGACGGCCTCGGAATGAACCTCATAAAGTGCGACGACGGCAAGATATTCCTTGAAAAGCTTAAGGGCGTAACCGACCCCGAAACCAAGAGAAAGATAATCGGCGAGCAGTTTATACGCTCGTTCGAAAAGCAATCAAAGGCGATAGGCAAGGTGGATTTCCTCGTTCAGGGTACCATATACCCCGACGTAATCGAGAGCGGCAAGGGAAAATCGGCCGTGATAAAATCACACCACAACGTGGGCGGTCTGCCCTCGGTCGTCGACTTCGAGGAAATAATAGAGCCTCTGCGCGACCTCTTTAAGGACGAAGTCAGAAAGGTGGGCTTCGAGTTGGGACTTCCCAAAAAGGTAGTAATGCGCCAGCCCTTCCCCGGCCCCGGACTTGCTATAAGGATAATGGGAGAGGTCACCGGGGACAAGCTCGAGGTGCTTCGCGACAGCGATTATATTCTCCGCGACGAAATAGCAAAAGCGGGCTTGGACGGGGAAATTTGGCAGTACTTCACCGTAATAACCAACTCCAAAACGGTGGGAGTGCAGGGCGACTTCAGAACGTATGAAAACGTAGTGGCAATCCGTGCGGTAACCTCCGTAGACGCGATGACCGCCGATTGGGCGCATATACCCTACGACGTGCTCGCAAAAATCTCCACCCGCATAGTAAACGAGGTCAAGCACGTCAACCGCATAGTGTACGATATCACGTCCAAACCCCCCGCAACCATAGAGTGGGAATAACTCTTTCACGCTTGCGTCCAAGCGGAGGAACGCCCCGATATTCGGTTAAACCTCAATAAATATTTTGCCGCGGCGCAGAAAATCCTGCGCCGCGGCTCGTCGTTTTTGGCAAAAAAATTCGGTGTTGCATTTTCCGTACAGGTGTGGTATAATCAATAATCAGGATGAATTTATGGCGGATTTGGAAAAATACAAAAACTTAATCAATCCGAAAAAGAACGCCGACAAGCAGTTCTATTTAGACCTGTTGGACGGGGAAACGCAGCGAAAGTACGAGGACGAGCATATCTCGGCCGTACTTTCTATGCTCAAAGTTCTCTACCTCGGTAAGCTCACCAAAAAAATCAGGGAGGCGGAAGAGGAGAAGAGGGAGCTCACCTCCTCGCCCGACTACAACGCCGAAAAATACAGGCAGGTGCTCGAGCTCAACGCTCAAATTTCCTCCTGCCGACGGAAGCGCGACGGGTTCAAGTGCTTTTTCGACGAGCCCTATTTTGCGCGTATGGACTTGGTGGACGACAAGGAGGGGTACAATTCATACTACATCGGCAAGCACGGCGACGAAGGGTTGGAAATCGTCGATTGGCGCGCCCCGCTCGCCCGCAGATATTATCAGAAGAGCAAGCTCGCTTTCAGTATAAACGACTTCAACTATACTCTCGTTTTGCGCCGCGCAATCCGCACGAAGAGCGGCAAGGTGGAGGATTTCAAAAACGAATACCTATGCGTGGGCGACAACCTTACCAAAGAGGAGATTGACGGCCGCGACGCCGCCGTTATTTTCGACCCGTTCTTAAAGGAAATTCTCCTCTCCCGCAAGGAAAAGCAGGAAATCAACGACATAATAGAGACCATACAGGAGAAGCAGTACGAGATTATAACCGCGCCCGAGGACGCCCAATTCGTGGTACAGGGGGTTGCGGGCAGCGGCAAGACTATGATACTTCTTCACAGGCTCTCCTATCTTCTTTACAACAACGAAAAGCTCAAGCCCTCGTCGGTGCTCGTCATCACTCCGTCGGACAGCTTCAACGCTTTCATAGACGAGCTTGCGCAAGTCTTGGAGCTCGAGCGGGTTAAAACCGTCACCTTGGAAAGCTACTACGCGCGCGTTCTTAAGAGCGCGGGCATTGAGATAGAGGGCAAAATCGACTATTTCGCGCCCGTTTCGGAGGATTACCTGAAATTTATCTATTCGCAGGACTTCGTTGCGGCCGTAAGAAAGAAGCTTGAGAGAATTTACGGCAACGTTCGCGGAATGTTGCCCGACACCGCCGACGACGAGTTCGTGAGCGCGATTCTCTCCTCAATCGACAAACAGCTGAAAAGATATGAAAAGATAAAAAACGCGGGGCTCAGGGTGCGCCGTTGCGTGTTGGGCGAGATAAAGGAGAAGCCGTCGGGCGGCCTTTACTATACGCGCCAGATGCGGACGCTCTTCAACTGCATAAACGACGTAAAGGAATTTCTCTCCATCAACCGGACGGACGCCAGAATGTCAAACTATTACTTCTTTTACCGTCAGTTGCTCTCGTTTTACAAGTCTCTCCGCTATATTTGCGCCGAGGGCAAGCGGATATGCGGCGGCGCCGTGCGCGACCTCGATATTCTTTCGGCCTCTCTCGATAAGGAAATAGAGGAGCTGAAAAGGTACAAGCTGTTTTCGGGCGACTCCTTCGTATACACCTATGCCGACCGCATCGAAAAGCGCGGGGAGATAAAAAAGGAAGCGGCCAAGACGATAAAATACGTGGAAGAAATCTCCTCGTATATGGATTGCATATGCGATTTTGCCGCCGTCGTCAGAGGCGAAAAATACCTTGTCAAAATCGGCAAGTGCAACGGCGGGGTCGAGCTCGCCCGCTTTTTCTACCGTGAAATAGTAAGGCCCATGAAAAAGAAGTACGGGCAGGACGACAAGCGCCTTGTCCGCGGCGACGCCTACGTAATCTGCCGCCTTTTGTGCGAGCTCGGGTTCAACCTTTCTCCCGCCTATTCGTTCGTGTTCGTGGACGAGGCGCAGGACATCTCTCCCGCGGAGTACGAAGTCCTGCAAAAGATAAACGGCGGCGCGCGCTTTAATATGTTCGGCGACCTCCGCCAGAATATTACGGGCTACCGCGGTATGACCTCGTGGGATTATCTCGGTTTGCCCTCATACAATCTCAACCTGAATTACCGTAACACCAACCAGATTGTTTCCTTCGTCGCGGCCGATTTAAACGCCGAAATGCAGGCCATAGGCTTGGGGGGAGAGGAGGTAAAAATTATCAATAGCCGCGGCATATCTGCCTACCTATCGCAAAAACAGGGGTTGCGCGCGGTAATCTGCTCCGAAAAAAATCTGCCCCTCTATACCAAAAAATCGTATAACGTCGTAAGGCAGACGGGCAAAATTTCCAAGACCAAAATAAACCTGCTTACGGTATACGAAAGCAAGGGCTTGGAGTTCACCGCAGTGGCCGTCGCCGACGGCGATTTGACGCCCAACGAAAAGTATATAGCCTATACCCGCGCCCTCAAAGATTTGGCGCTCGTGCGGTGACGGTTTGGTTTGCGGCGGCGCATAGCGGAAAAATTTTTCGCAAAAACTTTTGACAAATTTTTTCGGGTTTGATAAAATAAATAGGTCGGACAGCTTAAACGGGCGTAGAATTTCGAAAGAGATTCCCGCGCCTTTTTATTTTTGTCTTTCGCAGTTTTCAGGTAGCTTTTTCTCCGATAAAGACTCCGCGTCAAGGAGGTTTTATCTTTATGGAAAAAGTAGAAGAGGACTATCTCGGCAGCGCGAAATTGGGCAAGCTGATGCTCAAATTCTGCATACCCTGCATACTTTCGCTCTTGGTAAGCGCGCTCTACAACATAGTCGACCAGATTTTCATAGGCAACAGCGAGCTGTCCGCGCTCGGTAACGCGGCTACGGGCGTAGTGTTCCCTATCTTTATAATCGCGCAGGCCTTTGCCTGGTGTATAGGCGACGGTTGCGCGGCCTACCTCAATATCTGTCAGGGCAGGGGCGACGCCAAATCCGCGCACAAGTTTATAGGCAGCGGTATAATAGCCACCTTGTTGTGCTCGGTTGTACTTATTGCCGTGTTCTTCCCTTTAAAGACCCAGATACTCACCCTTTTCGGCGCTTCGCGCGATACGGTTAATGCGACGACGGGTGCAATGGAGCAGGGCAGCCTCGATTATGCCGTAGAATATTTCAATATAATTCTGGCGTTCTTCCCCGTATATATGCTGTCCAATATGATGAACGCGGTTGCGCGCGCCGACGGAAGCCCCGGCTGGTCTATGGCTTCCATGCTTGCGGGTGCGCTCGTCAATATCGCGCTCGACCCCACGTTTATATACGGCTTCAAATGGGGAATGGCAGGCGCGGCTTGGGCGACGGTAATAGGTCAGGTCGTGTCCTTCGTAATATCGGTTATATATTTCTTCCGCACGAAGACCTTTAAGCTTACGCTCAAAAGCTTTATTCCCGATATCAAGGCGCTTTTACCCGCAATAAAGCTCGGTATTTCCTCGTTTATAACGCAGATGACTATAGTTATAATCTCTCTCGTCTGCAACATTATGCTCGCAAAGTACGGCGCGCAGTCCAAGTACGGCGTGAACATTCCCATCGCCATTATCGGCATAGAGAGCAAGGTGTTCACCGTAGTCGTCAACATCGTCGTCGGCATAGTTTTGGGTTGCCAGCCCATTATAGGCTACAACCTCGGCAGCGGCAACCACGCAAGGGTAAGGAAGTGCTTCCTCTACATACTTGCCGCAACGCTCGGCGTCACGGTTATAGCCACCGTACTGTTCGAGGCCTGCCCCCGCGCGGTAGTGGGCATCTTCGGCGCGCCCACGAACGTAGCCAACCCCGACGATTATTGGGAATTCGGCGTAAAGACTTTCAGAATTTTCCTGATGCTGGTCACTTTCACCTGCACGATAAAGATGATATCGATATTCTTTCAGGCGGTCGGACGTCCCGTATTCGCTATAATAGCTTCGCTCATAAGAGATATAATCTGCTTTATTCCCCTCATTTGCTGTCTGCCGCTTAAAATGGGAATAAACGGTATTCTGTGGGCGGCTCCCATCGCCGACGCCGTCGCTATGATAGTGGCGGCAAGCCTTGCGGTTTACTACTTCGTAACGCTCGGCCGCGCTCCCAAAGCCAAAGCGAAAGATACGGAAACGGAAAAAGGATAATAAAGCAAACCGAGGTTGCGGCGCCGCAAGGCGCCGTAATTTTTTATACTTAAATTTGCTTTTGCCGTCAATAATTGCCATTGAAAGCGTTGAAAGTTGCCCGCCGAAGTGTTATAATAAATACGGAACGTTTTTACAGGGCGAGGGGAAGATAGTATGGCTGCAAACAAAAAGACAAAACAACAATTAGAAGAGCTCAGCTTAGACGGCGAACTTTTAAATTGGGTTTCTTACGCAACCTATTACAACCGCATACCTTTGTTTACGTCGCTGCGCCTTCTCAACGGCAGCGAAGATACGTTGGAGGGTATCACCGTACAGGTCACGGGCTCCACGAAGCTCATCCTGCCCGCGCAAATAAAAATCGAACAGCTCGCCGCCGAAAATTCGGTGGAGGTAAAGACGCCGCCCCTATTAAACCCCAAATATCTCGCGGAGATTTCCGAAACGGAGGAGTGTACGGTTAATCTGTCGCTGGTCTGCGGCAAGACGGTTGTCTGCTCCATCGAGGCAAAGGTCTTGGCCCTTCCTATGGACGTATGGTCTGGCGCTTCGGGCAACGCCGCAATGCTCTCCGCGTTTGTGCGCCCCCGTCTTTCCGATTGCCAGAAAATTCTCGCCGAGGCGGGTCTCCAGCTCAAGACTTGGGGCTTTTCCAAGGAGTGGTCGGGCTATTCGGGCAACGACAAGAGCGCGTTGAACTATGCGTTCGCCTCCATGTTTTCGGCAGTGCGCAACCTCAATATCGAGAGGGAGGAGTGCACAGACCCCACGCAAATCGTCACGGTGGGCAACGTAGCCGATATCGTAACCAACCGTAAAGCCAACCCGCTTGCCATGGCCGTTTATTTCGCATCATGTCTGGAAGCGGCCAAGTTCAATCCCGTAATTTTAATAGGTAAAAATAAAATCGGAGTGGGAGTATGGCTCATCGAAAGCTGTTTTAACTCTCCCCTGCAGGACGATATGTCGGTCGTCGAACGCTATATCGCTGCGGGCGTAAACAATCTTGCCGTCGTCGACGTCGACGACCTGTTCGCGCACAAGAACGCGAGCTATGCGACCGCCTGTTCCCACTTTACAACCGCGCTTCAGACGGGCAAGGCGGACGTGTGCATAGACGTAAAGCGCTGCCGTATCGGCGGCGTCTTCCCCATGCCGATAAAGGTGTCGGGCGGCTCGTCCTACGAAATTCTGGGCGATAACCGCTATTCCTACGACGCTAAACCCGAGAAGCTGATAGACGCCGACAGCCTCTCTTTGGAGCGCAAGGCCACCAAGGACAGGAATTGGGAAAGGCGGCTTTTGGATTTATCGCTTAAAAACAACCTTTTAAACTTCCGTTACACCCGCGATTGCGTTCACCTGCTTTTAACCGATCTCGGCACCTTTTTCGAAAAGACAGAGGGCAAGAGCAATTTGACCGTGCTCCCCTCGCAGGGCAAGATAGAGGACGCGCAGTACTTCGGCGTAAGTCCCAAGGTGAGAACGCTTACCGAGCTAATCTCCATAGAGCTCAACTCGCAGATAATCCGCTCCTATTCGGGCGAGGCTTCCCTCTACGAGAACGTGCAGACGCTTATAAGAAAGGGCAAGGCCTCCCGCGAGGAGGTCGGCGCTAACACGGTATACCTTGCAATCGGCTTTTTAAAGTGGAAGCACCGCGACGACAAGGAGTTCAAATACGCCCCCATAGTAATGCTCCCCGTCAATCTCAAAAAGAACAAGACGCAGGGCGTAAATATGGAATTGGGCGAGGAATATGCCGTAAATACCACGCTTTTGGAATTTTTAAAGCAAGAATTCGGAGTGGACATAAGGGGCATAGAGGACGAGAAGCTGACCCCGTCCGAAATGCTTGCCGTAGTCCGCGCAAAGACCACCCATATGAAGGGCTGGCTGGTATACGAGGACGCATACCTCGCGCAGTTCACCTTCGCGGGCTACGCAATGTGGCGGGACGTCCGCGACAATATGTGCGTATACAAGCAAAATCCGCTCATCGCCGCCCTGCTGGAGAACAAAAACAAATTTCCCGATAACAAGCTGCGCGGAGTGGACGAGGACGCCGCCCGCCCCGACGAGGTGCTCACGCCCCTTCCCTGCGACAGCTCGCAGTTTTCCGCCGTCGCGGAGAGCGCACAGGGCACGACCTTCGTTCTGCACGGCCCTCCCGGGACGGGCAAGAGCCAGACGATAACCAATATAATAGCCAACTCGCTCGAGCAGGGCAAGCGCGTATTGTTCGTCGCCGAAAAGCAGGCCGCCCTTCAGGTAGTTAAAAAGCGCCTTAACCAGATAGGCATAGGCGAATTCTGCCTCGAGCTCCACAGCGGCAAGACGGTGAACAAGGGCGAGGTGGTGCGCTCCATCGAAAACACGCTCACCCTGAAATCGGACTACGACGAAAACAAGTTCAACGCGGACGGCGCGTCGATAGAGGACTTCCGCGCCACGTTGAAAGGCCCCCTCGAAGCTCTCCACAAAAAGCGCGGCCTCGGCGTTTCGGTGTACGAGGGTATAGTAAACTATCTATCCAATTCCACCGCGCCCGAGCTCGTCAATATAGAGAGCACTTTCTACGACAATCTCACCGCCAAAAAGCTGGCGGAATACGAAAATATGCTTCTCACCGCGCAGGCGGCGGCAAAGGAGTGCGGCGGCATTTACCGCTCGCCGTTTATCGGAATAAACATAACCGAATGTAACGAAAAGGTCAAGCGCTCCGTGCTGTTCTCGGCCGAGGTCGTTATGGCGGAGCTCAAACACCTTAGAAATTATCTCACGCTGTTTTTGGACACGTTCAACCAGAAGATAAGCACGTTCACGTTCAAAAAGCTTACCGCCCTGACCGAGATAGTCAAAACGCTGAGCGGCGACGCTCTCAAAGTGTTTTTCACTTGCGACGAAAGGGAGTTCTACGTTTTCTATAACGCGAACCTGCGCTACGACGCGGGCGTTAAGAAGTGGCTCAAGCGCTTCAAGTCGCTCGCCGATATCTCCAAATTCTCCGACGATATAGAGGAGGAGCTGGAGAAGTGCAAGGGCGACTATCTCGCTTCCCGCAAGCTGGCTGTCATCGTAAAGCGCATTTCCCACCTTGCCCGCACTCCGCTCGCGGACGGCGAAGAGCTCGAATGGGTCAAGGCCGCTTGGGAGATAGAACAGGACAAGCGCAAAATACTCACCTATACCAAGCTCGCCTCCAACTTCGTCGGCCTCACGGGCGGCATCAACGACAAGAAGAGGGAGGACTTCCTGCGCCCCCTGTACGAATTCCACGATAAGTGCGCGGGCGTGTTTATGGACTATAACGCCGACTCGTTCAATTCGGTGTGCGCCCGTGCTTCCGACGGCCATTTAAAGCCGCTGTATATAGGAATTTTAGGCGCAGCCGACTCGTTCGTTAAAAGCTGCGAATATTTCTCGCAAACCGTTCAGGCCGATAAGGACGCAGCCTCGGACGAGGACGTATACGACTACTATAACGCCAAATGCTCCTCGCTAATCGATAATATCGATATGCTACCCGCTTGGTGCATGTACAAGGCCACGGCCAAAAATCTCAACGACAACGGCCTGACCTTCATAACCGACGCGTTGGAGAGCGGACAGATAAGCGGCGAAAAGATACTCTCGGCGTTCCGCAAGAACGTCTACCGCAATTTCGTCCGCAAGAATATTCCCGCCGACCCCCGTCTTGCGGGCTTCTCGGCAACCGTAATGGACGAGACCGCCAGCAACTACTCCAAAATTTTAGAGGAGTTCACCCGCCTCACGCGCGAAAAAATTCGCCACGACCTCATCTCAAGGCTTCCCGCCGACAGTACGGAGGGACCGCTCGCCCTCGAGCTTATGTCCTTCCGGCGTCAGACAAAGGCGAATCTCCGCGGACTCAATCTGAGGACGCTGTTCGGCGAAATTCCCGAGCTTTTAAAGGTGGTCGCGCCCTGTATGCTCATGAGCCCGTTCACGGTCTCGCAGTATCTGCCCGCCGTGCCCGACCTGTTCGACATAGTAATCTTCGACGAGGCTTCCCAGCTTCCCACCTGCGAAGCGGTACCCTCGCTTGCAAGGGCGAAGAGCGCAATCATAGTGGGCGACCCCAAGCAGATGCCGCCCACCTCGTTCTTCATGTCGGTGGGCGCCGACGAGGAAAACCCCGAGACGGAGGACCTCGAAAGCGTTCTGGACGACTGTCTCGCCCTCGGCATACCCGAAAAGCACCTGACGTGGCACTACCGCTCCAAGCACGAGAGCCTCATCGCTTTCTCCAACATAATGTACTACTCGTCTAAGCTGTGCACTTTCCCTTCGCCCGACAGCCTCGACTCTAAGGTCAAGTTCCGCTACGTCGAGCACGGCGTATATCAGCGCGGCGGCTCCAAGTGCAACAAAGAGGAGGCCGAAGCGCTTGTCGCCGAGGTAATCGGACGTCTCCGCAATCCGGCCACCCGCCGCTCGTCGATAGGTATCGTCACCTTCTCTACGCCACAGCAGGTGTATATAGAGCGTATGCTTTCAAAGGCAATAGCCGACAACGGTCTGGAGGAAGCGGCCTACGACGGCGAGGAACCGCTGTTCGTCAAAAATCTCGAAAACGTTCAGGGCGACGAACGCGACGTCATATTCTTCTCGGTGTGCTACGGCCCCGACCAAATGGGCAAGATAAGCTTAAACTTCGGCCCCTTGAACCAGCTCGGCGGCTGGCGCAGACTCAACGTCGCCGTGTCGAGAGCGAGGGAGGAGATGACGGTATTCTCGTCAATGCGCTACCCGATGATAGACCTCTCGCGCACAAACTCTAAGGGCGTCGCGGGGCTGAAGGCATTTCTCGAATTTGCCGAGAGGGGCAGAGTAGGCCTTGCCGCTCCCAGCGACGAGATAATAATAAACCGCACGGGCATAGGCAAATACGTCGCCAAAGAGCTGTCCGCATACGGCTACGATTGCCGCTGCGACGTCGGTGTTTCCGACTTCAAGATAGACGTCGGCGTTCTCGACCCCAAAAACAAGCGTAACTTCCTTTTGGCAATCCTGTGCGACGGCAGCACGAATTTTTCCATAAAGGACAAATTCGTCATGCAGGTCAACACCTTAAAGCGCAATAATTGGAACGTAATACGACTGTACTCGGTCAATTTCTTCAACAACCCCAAGCGCGAAATAAAGAAAATCAAGGACTTTTTGGACAAACTCACTTCGTCGGGCGTCAACCCCTCGGGCAGCTATAAGCGTCTCTACAAGACGGCCAAAACGCAGGTAACGAAGGCCGACGCGGGCGCCATAGTAGGGGGTGAATTGGACGCCGAGCTCATAAAAACGATAAAGGCTGTGGTCACCGCCGAGGAGCCGATTTCCGAACAGTTCCTCATTAAACGCGTGCTCGCGCAGTACGGCATTAGCAAGTGGGGCGTAAGGCTGGAAAACAAGATAACTTCGCTCATTCCCGCCTGCTCGTTCAAGAGCGGAAAGCTCCTCGGCGACGTTCACTATTTCCGTACCGAGCGCGCCGCTTCGTTCGAAAAATACAGGGTGGAGGAGGGTACGCCCGTCAGAATTAACGAAAACGACTATTCTCCTTACGACGTTATCGCACTGTTAAAGGCCGTGCTTCTGGAAAACGTAAGCATGTACCGCGACGAGCTCGTTGCGGCCGCGGTGAGCGTCCTGAAGCCCGCACGGGTAACCGAAAAATTCAACTCGTTCGTCAGCGCCTGCATAGACGAGGGCGTGCGTTCGGGAACTTTTATAAAGAGCGTCTCCGACAGAATTTCCCTCGCTTAGGTTGCGCTTGCCCGAATTGCCCCCGCAATATGCCTTAAACAACGAATTTTTCCCCGCGTTTTGCGGGGATTTTTATTGTTTGGGGTAACGGATTTTTATTTGCCGCGGCTGTCAAACTTTGTCGAAAATACTTGCATTGCGCATAATAATGTTGTAAAATGTATAAGATATTAACTTAACGGGGGAACGTGCGCGTGGACGGAAGCGAAGATGTGAAAATTTTGCGGCTTTTCGATTTGTCGCACACTGCGGCTGCCGAATATCTGAACCGTTTCGTCTACCCTTGGCAGGCGCTTAAAGGGCTGGGCGGATTTATTTCGGCGCTCGGCGCGACGCTCGGCGACGGTTATTATTCTCCCTCCGACGGCGTATGGATACACAGAAGCGCACTGGTCGCTCCGACGGCTTTCATAGGCGCGCCGGCGATAATCGGCGAGGGGTCGGAAATAAGGCACTGCGCATTTATCAGGGGCAACGCGCTCGTCGGCGAAAACTGCGTGGTGGGCAACTCCGCCGAGATAAAAAATTCCATACTCTTCGACGGCGTTCAGGTACCCCATTACAATTACGTGGGCGACTCGGTGCTCGGCTATAAGGCGCATCTGGGCGCAGGGGCGATAACTTCCAACGTCAAGTCCGACAAGACCAACGTCAGGATTTCGGTCGGCGGCGGTATCGATACGGGTCTAAAAAAGGTCGGGGCGTTCGTCGGCGACTTTGCGGAGGTAGGCTGCAACAGCGTGCTCAATCCGGGTACGGTAATCGGCCGCAATTCGACGGTTTACCCGCTCTCATCGGTGCGCGGCGTCGTTCCTGCAGACAGCATTTATAAAAACAAAAACGAGATAATCGGCAAGGTGTAAAAGTGGCAAAGTATTTCGGAACCGACGGCTTCAGGGGCGAGGCCAACGTCAATCTTACCGCCGACCACGCCTATAAAGTAGGCAGGTTTTTGGGGTGGTATTTCAACCGTCTGAAAAGCAAGACGGGCGACGGTGAGGCCGCTAAAATCGTCATCGGCAAGGATACCCGCCGTTCGGGCTATATGTTCGAGTACGCGCTCATCGCGGGGCTTACGGCTTCGGGCGCGGACGCGTATATGCTCCACGTAACCACGACCCCGTCCGTCGCGTACATAACGCGCGTAGACGGCTTTGATTGCGGCATAATGATTTCGGCAAGCCATAACCCCTACTACGACAACGGTATAAAGCTCATCAATTCCCAAGGCGAAAAGATGGACGAGGAAACCATCTTGCTTATCGAGGACTACCTCGACGGCAAGGAGGTCTGCGGCGTTACCGAAATTCCGTACGCTACCCGCTTCCGCGTCGGCTGCACGGTGGACTACACCTCGGGCAGAAACCGCTATATCGCCTACCTGATTTCGCTCGGCATATATTCCTTCAGGGGCGTAAAGGTCGGTCTCGACTGCGCCAACGGCTCGGGCTGGAACGTCGCCAAGGCGGTGTTCGACGCGCTGGGCGCTTCAACTTTCGTCATGAACGCCCGTCCCAACGGCTTCAACATAAACGACAACGCCGGCTCCACCCATATAGAGGGGCTGCAAAAGTTCGTTAAGGAAAATAAGCTGGACGTCGGCTTTGCCTACGACGGCGACGCCGACAGGTGTCTCTGCGTGGACGAGAACGGCGAAGTCGTAAACGGCGACAAAATTTTATATATCTGCGCAAGATATATGAAAGAAACGGGCGAGCTGGAAACCAACACGGTGGTAACGACGGTCATGTCCAATCTCGGGCTCTATAAGGCCCTCGACGCTATCGGCGTTTCGTACGCTAAGACGGCGGTGGGCGACAAATACGTCCACGAATATATGTCCGGACACGGTAACCGCCTCGGCGGCGAGCAGTCCGGCCACATAATTTTTTCCAAATACGCAACCACGGGCGACGGCATACTCACAAGTCTGAAAATGATGGAGGTCATGCTCGCCACAAAACAGCCCCTTTCCAAGCTCGCCGAGCCTGTCAGGGAGTTCCCGCAGGTTCTGATAAACGTAAAGGTCACCGACAAGCGGGCGGCTCAGGCCGACTCCGACGTGCAGGCGGCGGTAAAGGCCGTCGGAAGGGAGCTCGGCAACAACGGCAGAATTTTAGTGAGAGAATCGGGCACGGAGCCATTGGTAAGGGTGATGGTGGAGGCCGAAACGAAGGAAGAGTGCCTCCGCCTCGCAAATTCGGTCGTAAACGTAATAAAGGCCAAGGGTTACGAAGAAAATTAGTTTTTTAGGAGTATCGTATGTGCGGTATTGTAGGCTACACGGGTAATAATCAGGCCGTTCCCATATTGATGGAGGGTCTTTCCAAACTTGAATACAGAGGGTACGATTCCGCCGGTATCGCCGTTAAGGACGCCGACGGTAAGCATATCGTCAGAAAGGAAAAGGGCAAATTGAGCGTTCTTGCCGGTCTTTTGGAAGCCGACCCCGTAAGCGGCACCTGCGGCATAGGCCATACCCGTTGGGCAACCCACGGCGAACCCAACGCTATAAACGCGCACCCGCACTATAACGACGACCTTTCAGTCGTCGCCGTCCACAACGGTATAATCGAAAATTACGTCGAGCTCAAGGACAAGCTCACCCAAAAGGGCTACACGTTCTACTCGCAGACCGATACGGAAATCGCCACCAAGCTCGTCGATTACTATTACAAAAAGTGGGGCAACCCCATAGCGGCCATGATAAGCTTTACCCTGCGCGCACGCGGCTCGTATGCGCTCGCCGTCATGATAGAGGACTACCCCGGAGAGATTTTTATAGCCAGAAAGGACAGTCCTTTGGTCGTCGGCGTCACGGAAGACAGCGCTTTCTGCGCGTCCGACGTTCCCGCGATTTTAAAGTATACGCGCAATATCTACTTTATGGACAATCTCGAGATTGCACGGCTCGGCAAGGGTAAGGCGGAATTCTTCAATCAGGACAGGCAGGAAATCGTAAAGGAGCCCGCGCAGATTGAGTGGGACGTGGAGGCGGCCGAAAAGGGCGGCTACGAACACTTTATGATGAAGGAGATACACGAACAGCCGGGCGTTATCTCCGCCACGGTGAACAGCTATCTTTCCGGCGGCAAGATAAATCTCAAAGAGGCCGCGATTCACGACAGATATTTAAAGGAGCTTTCACAGATTCACGTCGCGGCCTGCGGCTCGGCCTACCACGCGGGCATGGTCGCAAAGTACGTCATAGAGGAGCTTGCGAGGGTGCCCGTCAATGTGGACGTCGCCTCTGAATTCAGATACAGAAATCCCTTAATCGGCAAAAACGATTTGGTTATAATAATCAGCCAGTCGGGCGAAACGGCAGATTCGCTCGCCGCCCTGAGGGAGGCGAAGGAGTTAGGGGCAAAGACGCTCGCGATAGTAAACGTGGTCGGTTCGTCGATAGCAAGGGAGGCCGACATGGTGTTCTATACCAAGGTCGGGCCGGAAATCTCGGTTGCGACTACCAAGGCGTACAGCGCACAGCTTATATGCTGCTATCTCCTTGCAATTCAGCTCGCAAAGGTGCGCAAACAGATAAACGCAAAGAGATATGCGCAGCTTATTTCCGACTTGCTCGCCCTGCCCGATAAGATGAGCGAAATACTTGCCGACGACGAAAAGCTCAAGTGGTTTGCAAGTAAGATAGCGCACAAGAAAAACCTGTTCTTCATAGGCAGGGGAATAGACTACGCGCTGTGCCTCGAAGGGAGCTTAAAACTCAAAGAGATAAGCTACATTCACTCCGAGGCGTACGCGGCGGGCGAATTAAAGCACGGCACGATAAGTCTTATCGAAAAGAACACCGTCGTAATAGGCGTGGTGACGCAGATGTCGCTCGCCGAAAAGTCGGTCAGCAATATCGTTGAGTGCAAGACCCGCGGCGCCTACGTTATGGGGCTTACGGTAAAGGGCAACGATTCGCTTAAAAAGAACGCTCAGTTCATATATTATATTCCGTCCACCGACCCGCTGTTTGCGGCAAGTCTTGGCGTAATACCTCTTCAGCTGTTAAGCTATTACGTCAGCGTTACCAAGGGCCTCGACGTGGACAAGCCGCGCAACCTCGCCAAGTGTGTCGCGGTCGAATAAAACTTGAAATAAGAGAGAACTAAAGTGAAAAGAGAGAATAAGCTAAACAGAAAATATACGGGCATTGCTATAGTCGCGGCGTGTGACTTTGTGGCTATTATATTGTCCTCTATTCTGGCTGTTTTTGCCGTACAGAAGACGGTTACGCCGAGCTGGGGTCTATTGTGGTGGATCCTCGCCAATATCGCCGTCGTCTATATTTTCTTCCTGCTGTTCAGGCTTTACAATTTCGTTTTTGACACGATAGGCCTTATGGATACGCTCAAACTCATATGCGCGGTTGCGCTCTCATGCGGTATGGGTTTCAGCTATATCTTCTTTTTCGGCATCGGAGTAAGCGAGCACGTCGTATATTGTCTTATTTTGTACCTGTTCACGCTTATGATACGCTACTCCAAGCGCATATTCATAATGGTCAAATACTCCGTAAACAAGCACAATGCGGGCAAAATAAGGGCAATGATAGTGGGCGGCGGCAGTGCGGGGGCGACGCTTATCAGGGAGATACAGGCCACCGATAAAATCGACTACGTGCCCATCTGCGTTATCGACGACGACGAGGCAAAAATAGGCAAATCGGTAAACAACGTAAAGGTAGTCGGCGCGACCGCCGATATCAAAAAATACGCCGAGAGATACGCGATAGACGAAATTCTCATCGCCATGCCCTCGGCGAAAAAAGCAGACGTAAAGCGGGTGTACGATATTTGCCAGACGACGGGCTGCAAGGTAAAAATCCTGCCGGGCATATATCAGTTAGTCAGCGGCGAGGTCAACGTCGCGGCCCTGCGCGAGGTTCGCATAAACGACCTTTTGGGCAGGGAGCAGGTAAACGTCAATCTCGGGGAGATTACGGGCTATATCAAAGGTCAGACCGTGCTCGTTACGGGCGGCGGCGGTTCCATAGGCAGCGAGCTCTGCCGCCAGATTGCCACACAAAATCCCAAACAGCTCATAATTTTGGACATCTACGAAAACAACGCCTACGACATAGAGCAGGAGCTGAAGCGCTCCCACCCCGAGCTAAACCTTCTCGCGCTTATCGCAAGCGTGAGGGACAAGGGCAAAATGGAGGACGTATTCACCAAATACCGCCCCGATATCGTATTCAACGCCGCGGCGCACAAGCACGTGCCGCTCATGGAAACCAGCCCTAACGAGGCGGTTAAAAACAACGTGTTCGGTACGCTCAACGTCGCAAGGTGCGCCGACGAATACGGCGTAAAGGTCTTCGTCCAGATTTCTACGGATAAGGCGGTCAACCCCACCAATATAATGGGCGCGACCAAGCGTATCTGCGAAATGATAATCCAAACGATAGGCCGTCACAGTAAAAACACCAATTTCGTTGCCGTCCGTTTCGGCAACGTGCTCGGTTCGAACGGCTCGGTAATTCCTCTTTTCGAAAAGCAGATAGCCGAGGGCGGCCCCGTAACCGTCACGCATAAAGATATAATAAGGTACTTTATGACCATCCCCGAAGCCGTTTCGCTCGTATTGCAGGCAGGCGCTTACGCCAGGGGCGGCCAAATTTTCGTGCTCGATATGGGCGAACCCGTCAAAATATACGACCTTGCCTATAACCTCATCAAGCTTTCTGGGTTGGAACCGAACGTTGATATAGAGATAAAGTGCACGGGTCTGCGCCCCGGAGAGAAACTTTACGAGGAGAGGCTAATGGACGAAGAGGGTATGCAGACCACGCCCAACGGTCTTATCAGCATAGCCAATCCGATTGCCCTCGACGAGGAATTCCTCTGGGCAAAACTGAAAGAGCTTTACAATGCGGCGTATGAGGAAACCGACCATATGAAATTACTCGTGTCGGAGCTGGTCACCACCTATAAGCCGCAGCTTTAAAGTCTGAAAAAAATTAACACCTCCGAAATTCAATTTGTGACAATATTACATTATCGTTCACTCTTTGCCCGCCGGTTGCAATCGGCGGGCATTATTATTATAATGTAAATCGCAATGAAAGGTCAGAAAACGGTCGATTTGACCACGGGAAACGTATTTAAAATATTGCTTTTATACAGCCTGCCGCTTTTCGGAAGCGCAATGGTACAGCAGGCCTATTCGCTGGTCGATTTGCTTATCGTCGGCAATTTCGCGGCCGACGGACAGAGCGCGCTGACGGCGGTCGGCGAAGCCTCCACAATGGTAAACGTTTTGCTCGCCTTCGCGCTCGGTTGCAACGGCGGCTGTTCGGTAATCATCGCCCGCTATTTCGGTGCCAAAAACAACCTCAAGGTGCGCGAAACGGTAAATACCGCCCTCATTTCTTTTTCGGTTATGTGTGCGGTGGTAATGGCCCTCGGCTTCGGACTTTCGAAACCGTCGATGTATCTTCTCGACGTTCCGACGGAAGAGATTATGGAGGGCAGCCTTTCCTATCTGTACATATACGTAGGCTCTCTGCCGTTCGTCTTTTTATACAATATCGGCTGCGGCGTGTGCTCGGCGCTCGGCGACTCGAAATCGCCCTTTCTTTTCTTGGTGTTTTCCTCCGTCGTCAACGTAGGGCTGGACTTCCTGTTCGTCTGCGCATTCCATTGGGACGTGGCGGGCGCCGCTTGGGCGACCTTTATCTCGCAGGCCGCCGCGTGCATACTCACCGTAATCGTGCTCATCAAAAAGCTGTCTACGGTAAAGTGTGAGGAGAAGCCCGCCCGCTTCGACAAAAAAATCTGCAAGGATTTATTCCTCACCTCCGTACCCATTATACTTCAAAACAGCTTCGTGTCGGTCGGTAACTTCTTCGTCCAGAAGCGCATAAACTTAATCAGCAAAGACGCCGCCGCGGGCTTCACCACCGCGTTCAAGTTAGTGCAGATTGCAAACGTCGGCGTAAGTACGATGACCAACGGTCTTGCCAACTTCTGTTCGCAGAACAAGGCGGCGGGGGAGTTCGGCCGAATCAAATCGGGCTATGTTGCCGTGCTCTTATATGCAATGTGCACGAGCCTGTTGTTCGTTATATTGTGCGAGGCCGTTCCGCGCCCCCTGACGATGCTGTTCATAAGCAAGGACAGCGTGACGGAGGAGGCGGTGCGGTGCTCGGTTGAATATTTGCGCATAGTCGCGGCGTTCCTGCCCGTGGTGTGCGTAAAAATCGTTTCCGACGGCGCCGTCCGCGGCTGCGGCGGAAACCTCGGGTTCACAGTCTCCACTTTCACCGACCTCATTTTGAGGGTTGCGCTCGTCTATATACTTGCCGGCGTAATGGGCTTTACCGGCGTAGCTTGGGCGTGGGCGATAGGTTGGAGCGTGAGTATGTGCGTCGCCGTAACCTTCTTTTGCTTTATTCCCTGCCTGCGCAAAAAGGCGGTCGGGTAATTTACTTTACAAACGCGCCCCGTTGTGATATAATCGATAAAATATATTTGTATAGTGTGCAATCCGCATATAGGTAACGACAATGCACAACGTTGAAAAGTACGCAAAACAATACATACTTCCGCCCGTCCGCTGTATGGATTGGGCTGAGAAAAGTCAGGTAGAAAGGGCGCCCGTGTGGTGCTCCGTCGACCTGCGCGACGGCAACCAGAGCCTTATCGAGCCGATGTCGCTCGAAACGAAGATAGAATTTTTCAAATTGCTCGTAGAGCTCGGTTTCAAGGAAATCGAGGTCGGCTTCCCTGCGGCAAGCAGGACTGAGTACGACTTTTTAAGAAGGCTTATCGAAGAAAATCTAATCCCGCCCGACGTCACCGTGCAGGTATTGACTCAGGCGAGGGAGCACATAATAAAAAAGACGTTCGAGGCGCTGCACGGCGCGAAAAACGCCATAGTCCACGTCTACAATTCCACTTCCGTCGCCCAACGCGAGCAGGTTTTCGGCAAGAGCAAAGAGGAGATAAAGAAGATTGCGGTAGACGGCGCCGTGCTTTTGAAAAAGCTCTCGGAGACAGAGGGGGCGGACTATCGCTTCGAATACTCCCCCGAATCGTTTACGGGCACCGAGCCGGAGTACGCTCTCGAGGTGGTAAACGCCGTACTCGATGTTTGGCAGCCCACGGCGGACAGAAAGGCGATAATCAACCTGCCCGCCACTGTGGAAAACGCAATGCCGCACGTGTACGCACAGCAGGTTGAGTATATTTCCAAGAATATGAAGTACAGGCAAAGCGTCGTGCTATCCCTTCATCCCCATAACGACAGGGGGTGCGGCGCGGCCGCGGCAGAGTTCGGGCTACTTGCCGGCGCGGACAGAATAGAGGGAACGCTGTTCGGCAACGGCGAGAGAACGGGCAACGCGGATATAATAACGCTTGCGGGCAATATGTTCTCGCAGGGCGTAGACCCCGGACTCAACTTCGACAACATGCCCTACGTCACCTCGCTTTACAAGACGTTTACGTCAATGCCCGTCAGCCCCCGTCATCCCTATGCGGGCGAGCTGGTGTTCGCTGCCTTTTCGGGCTCCCATCAGGACGCAATCGCAAAGGGTATGGCGTACAGAAAGGCGACGGGCAGAAAGATATGGGACGTACCCTACATTCCCGTCGACCCCGCGGACCTCGGCAGGGAGTACGAAACGGACGTCATACGCATAAATTCGCAGTCGGGCAAGGGCGGCGTAGGCTACGTAATGCTCGCCAATTACGGTATAGATATGCCGAGAAAAATGAAAGAAGATATGGGCTATAAGGTCAAGGACGTGTCCGATGCGGGGCACAAGGAGTTAAAGCCTGCGGAAGTTTACGCCGTGTTCGAAAAGAACTATCTCGCCCCGCGCGCCCGCTTCGATATTTCAGAGTGTCATTTCCGCCAGACGGGCGGCATAGAGGCGGCCGTAACCTTTAGTTGCGGCGGCAAGGAAGAGACGGTTAAGGCGGACGGCAACGGACGGCTCGACGCGGTTTCCAACGCTATAAAAAGTTATTTGGGCGTGGATTACACCCTCACGGGTTACGAGCAGCACGCTCTCACAAGCGGCTCCCGTTCGCAGGCCATTTCCTACGTCGGCGTAGAGAGCGGCGGAAAGACCTATTGGGGCGCGGGCGTGGACGACGATATCATAAAGAGCTCGTACAAAGCGCTCGCCTCGGCGGTAAACAATCTGCTTTCAAGGTAAATTATGTTAGGACAAGAATACAAATTATTGGGCTTTATACACCCCTACGGGCTGTGCATGGCGATAGGCATAATCTGTTGTTTCCTCTTTTTAATGTTCACGATGACCAAGAAGAACTTCAACGAAGAGGCTATAGATAAAATGCTCCTTATCGGCATAGTCGCAACCGGTTTCGGCGTGCTTATGGCGGCAATCGTTCAGGGCATATACGAGGTTTTGGCGGGCGGAAAATTCAGCCTTTCGGCTATGACCTTTCAGGGCGGCCTCGTCGGCGGCGTCGTCGGCTTCCTCGCGGTGTGGAACCTCTACGTCTTCGTAATAGCGCCGAGAGCAAAGAGCAAGCTTCTGCAAAACAATATGAACGCGACGCTCTCCGACGCGATTCCCTTCGTTCCCCCCGCAATCACCATAGCGCACGCGTTCGGCAGGCTGGGCTGTACGCTTGCGGGCTGTTGCCACGGCGCGGAAACGGACGCCTGGTACGGCATATATATGTATATAAACGGCGGAGGAGTCGGCTCGTTCGGTACGCCCGTAAAGGTTGTGCCCACCAACCTATTCGAGTGCCTTTTCCTCGTGTTCCTCTCCGTGCTTATGATAGTGCTCTATTACAAGTTCAAGTTTAATTATAACTTCTCTTTATATCTGATAGCCTACGGCGTTTGGCGTTTCGGGCTGGAGTTTATACGCGACGACTACAGGGCGCAGTTCGCGGCCCTTACCCCGTCGCAGATTATGTCGATAGTAATGGTGGTGGGCGGCATAGCCTTTATCTTCTTGCAACGTTACGTATTGAATAAGCTTATGAAGCACCCCGAATTACAGCCTCCCGTCAGGGAAGAAAAGCGCAAAAAGGCGGCGGAAAGCGGCGGCGAAGCGGCGGACGGCTCCGACGCGGAAGGCGAAAACGAATAAAAAAACAGTTTACCCGCATCATCGTTATGTGGGTAATTTATTGCAGGTGAAACGTTATGAAAAAATCCGAAGTCAAAAAGGGCGGTTTTCTTTTCAGAAAAATCGTTATAGCCGTGCTCGGCACGGCCGTCGTCGCGCTTCTTCTCGCGGCGTTTATCCTCATTATGCTTTGGGTGCGCAATTCGCGCCCCTATAACGAGGAGTACTATACCGCCGCAAGACAGGGCTATTATACCGAGGAGCTCGGCACGGTAAAGCGCAATATTCCCGCCCAAACCCGTGACGAGGGCTTGAGTTTCGGCTACCCCGAGTACGGCAAGACGTACGATTATACCGAGGAGCAGAAGAACCAACTGATACAGGAAGCCTATTATCTTACGTCAAAGGCCACCTTGAATTCCTCCGGTACATACGACAAGATGGACAAGGACGGCAACCTCTATCTTGCGGACGGCACTCCCGTTTTGGACGGGCAGGGCAACCAACGCAAATTATATAAACACACCGCTTCGGCCACCATGTATTACGGACAGGTTTCCGACGACGAAAAGGCGGTAATAAAGCGCATAACCTTCCAGCCGCGCACGTATTCTTCCAGCTATTCCGTGACGGGCCTCTACGCCCCGGCGGGCGAGGTCATAAAGCTCGAGATGAGCGGGGAGGACTTTTCGGCAAGCGGCGGCATAACCGTACATATAGGTCAGGCGCTTTATAACGGACAGGCCAACAACATCTGGGCGGCCAAGACGTTCTGCCGTATGCCCGTAGTGCTCAACACCATGCTTTTTGACGAAAGCACGGCCGAATACGACGAAAACACCAAGACGTATACCTGCTACGTCGGCTCCTACCTCGGCGGCCCGATATACGTCCGCAACACGAGCGTTCCCGTCACGGTAACCATATCGGGCGGCGTGAATTACCGCCATTTTATTCTCGGCAAGACGACCGAAAAGGAATTTAAGGCGCTGAGTAAGTCCACCGCGCCCTACTTCGATTTGGAGATATGGGACAGCGGCGTGCTTCATTCGGGGCCGCTCGAAACGGCGGGCGACTTCACCTACGGCGAGCTATACGACGCGGCCGTACTTTGGGAAAAGGTAAGCTTGGTTTCCACGCAGGTAAGAGAGCAGTGCATAGTGAATATCTACGACCCCTTCGTCGCGGCGGGCGCGGCGGTCGCGTTCCCCGGCAGAGCGTCCACAAACTGTCCCGCGGGCTGGCTTAAAAGCGCTCTGGACTATCAGTCGTTTATAACCTCCGGCTCTTGGGGAGTAATGCACGAGTACAACCACAACTTTCAGGGCTGGGGACTTCCGGACGGCGGCGAGGTGACAAACAACGCCCTCAACCTCGTTTCGTACGTAAGCTTTACCGAAATTTCTTCGGCGCGCACGCTTACGGCCGCCGGCGAGGGCGGGCTCTCGGGTTGGAACGCCTACACGTCGCCCTCGCGCGCACTGAATATGATTAAAGACGGAATGAGCGGGGTCAATCAGCTCGCGATTTATGCAAACATAATGCACAATATCGGCACGCTCGCGTTTATGCAGGGCGTAAAAGCGAGCGGTACGGACGACTATTATAAGGCTGTCTGCGAAGCTTCGGGCTACGATATGACCTACTTTTTCAAGGAACTGTGTCAGGTAGACCCCGACGACGGCGCGGTGGAGGAAATCAAGGCCAAAAATTACCCCGCGTTCGTACCCGCCGCCTGCGTCTATCAGACGGGGCGAAGCACGGTGGGCGGCACCCATATAAAGACTGCCATGCCGTTTGCAATCGAGTACGGTGCGCCCTTTACCGTCGACCTCGGCCCGTATACCGTTTCGGACGGATATTATAACGACGGTTCCATAGTGCTTCCCAACGGCTTTTCGTATAAGATAAAGAGCGTTTCGCAACCCGAGCACGGCAAAATAGAGCGGGAGGAGGGCAACGTCTATACGTTCACGCCCGATAATAACGCGCAGTCCGGCGAAATAATCGTCACGCTGGAAATTACCAAGGACGACGGCGCGTTCACCGTGGACGATATCGAGCTCGTATTGGAATTCGTCCAATCGCACGAAATCAACAAGTCCGTGCTTCAACGCACGGTCTACACCTATTCGTCGTTGCCATACGGCTCCGCAAGCGCCGCGTACGAGGCAAATTACGCGGGCTATACGGAGGTGAGGGAAGAGGACAATACCAACCCCACGCAGAACAGCAACACGGACGTCTGGGTGCCCAATCCCGCAAATAACGCGATAATGGAGGTGAGGGGCAAGCTCCTTGTCACCGAGGACGGAGATTACCGCGTCGCCTTAAGGGGCAGGCATCACGCCGCGCTCTATCTCTCGTCCGACGGCAAAGAATATCATCTCGCGGCCGAGCTCAACCATACGACGAACAAGAATGATTGGTGGCTGGACGAGGGCAGCGGCGGCTACGAAGATTTGAAAGGACTTAAAGCGGGCGACTGGATCTACTTCAAAGAGGTACTCATAGTCGATTACGCGGGCGCGTTCATAGGCCTCGGCTGGGGCAAATTCCAGCCTGCGGGCGGCACTATGAACGACGACGGCGAATACGTCGACGATAACGGCAACGTTATCCCCGAGATATGGACGGCAGACGTCGCCTATGCGGCAGCGTACAGGTCGACCTACCTCTTGCCCGAAGACGAATTCGAAAGCGGTTATCTCTTTACGCGCACCCGTACCTATACGCTCGATAATTCGAACGTGTACGAGAGCAGGGGTAGCTTGGTCGCTTCGTCGGGCTATACCAAGTACGGAAACTACGAGCTCGGCAATTTGTTCGACGCGGAGGGCAATAGCTTTATTCATACGGCGGCAGGCAGCGTAACCGAACAAACTCCTTTCGATATCACGGTCGATTTGGGGGAGAGCGTCACGGCGAATAAGTTGACTGTTTACGGCAGGCAGGACGGGCAGTGGAACGCGGCAGAATATCTTCCAAAAAATTTCGTGCTTTACGGCGGTACCGATACGTCCTCGCTTATTGAACTTGCAAACGTGTCGGGCGCGCAGAGAACGGGCAACACGGTCGCCGTAAACTTCGACAGGCAAATTATACGCTATTACAGGTTTGTGTGCACCGCGCCTTACGGTACGAATTGTCTTGCAATCAGCAGATTACAGTTTGCCGACGGGTTTACTCTGGCCGACGGCGTGCGGATTGCGCCCAACGACCCGTCGGTCAGCCTTTACGGCAAGTGGAAAAAGGAAAATTCGGCCGAATATTTCGGCAGCTCGTTCTTTGGTAAGCGGGGTTCGTCTTTAAAGTTTACACTTACGGGCACGCGGTTTGCCGTACTTTCGGCGGCGGGCTGTAAGACGGGCTTCACCGTCTATATCGACGGGAAGCAGGTGAATAGCGCTTATATGGGCGCCGATCCCGACAAGAAGGGCATAGCCTATCTTTCGCCCGAGCTAACGGAGGGCGGGCATAAAGTAAAAATAGTCTCCGGCTCCGCCAAAACTCCTATAACCTCGCTCCTGTATTGGAAGCAGTGAGGAAAAAAACAGAGCGCGCCGCACCTTTTATAGAGGTGCGGCGCGCTATCGTATTTCCGCCAAATTAAATATCTCAATCTCTATAGCCGTCGGGGTTTTTCGTCTGCCAGTTCCAGGCGCTCGCGCACATCTCGTCTATGCCGAGCACGGCTTTCCAACCAAGCTCTTTTTCGGCTTTGCTTGCGTCGGCGTAGCAGGCGGCGACGTCGCCCGACCTTCTCGGTTTTATCGAATAAGGCAACTTATGCCCGCACGCCTTCTCGAACGCGTGAATAACGTCCAATACGGAATAGCCCTTGCCCGTTCCGAGGTTGTAAATACGCACGCCGCTCTCTTTGATTTTTTCTATCGCGCAAACGTGCCCTTTAGCGAGGTCTACTACGTGAATATAGTCGCGTACGCCCGTGCCGTCGGGGGTGGGGTAATCGTTGCCGAAAACTCCCACTTCCTTAAGCTCGCCTATCGCAACCTTGGCAATGTAGGGGGTGAGGTTGTTCGGAATACCGCGGGGGTCCTCGCCTATAAGACCGCTCGCGTGCGCACCCACGGGATTGAAGTATCTCAGCAGTACGACCGTCCAATCGTTGTCCGCTGCGTATACGTCCGAAAGTATCTTTTCCTGATATAGCTTGCTCGTGCCGTAGGGGTTTGTCGTGCCGCCGGTTTTGCAGTTTTCGGTAAGTGGAAGTACCTCGGGGTCGCCGTAAACGGTCGCCGAAGAGGAGAAGACGATTTTTTTGCAATTGTGCCGCGCCATAACGTCAACCAGCGTAAGCGTTCCCACCAAGTTGTTGTCGTAATACAAAATGGGCTTCACGCAGCTTTCGCCGACGGCTTTAAGTCCGGCAAAGTGAATTACCCAATCTATTTTGTTCTCGTTAAATATTTTTTCGAGAAGCGCCCTGTCGCGTACGTCGCCCTCGTACAGCTTTACAGTCTTTCCCGTAATTGTCTGTACGCGCTCGACGCTCTTTTTGCTCGAATTGTAAAAGTTATCGATAACGATAACGTCGTAGCCCTTATTCAAAAGCTCCACGCAAGTGTGGGAACCGATATAGCCCGCCCCGCCGGTAACAAATATAGTCATACTAAACCTCGTTGATAAGTCTGTCAGTTTTAATTAAGTATACTACATTTACCGCCGGAAGTAAACAATTATTATCTCGATTAGGTGGATTTACTTGCATTGCTTTTTT
>CAZELQ010000010.1:0-10820 GCA_964513195.1 uncultured Clostridia bacterium
CCGTCCTTTGTTTTTTGAATATTATACAACCGTTTATGAATACAGTCAAATAAAATAGGCGGCGCGCAAAAATTGATATGCGCGCCGCTTAATTTAACCATATCCGATTTTATATTCGATTTTATACCACGCCGTGAGCCATCATTGCGGTTGCTACCTTTATGAAGCCTGCAATGTTCGCTCCCATAACGTAGTTGCCCTCGAAGCCGTATTCCTTTGCCGCGTTGTCCATATTATGATAAATGTTGACCATAATATTCTTGAGCTTGGCGTCTACCTCCTCGAACGTCCAGAACATTCTGCCCGAGGACTGAGCCATTTCGAGTGCGGAGGTCGCTACGCCGCCCGCGTTTGCCGCCTTTGCGGGCAGGAATACGACGCCGGCTTTTTGGAACACCTCTATCGCCTCCAACGTCGAAGGCATATTCGCGCCCTCGCCGACGTACTTCACGCCGTTTTTAACAAGCGCTTCGGCGGAAGCCTTGTCGATTTCGTTCTGCGTTGCGCAAGGAAGCGCGATATCGCAGGGAATGGTCCAAATGCCCTTGCAGCCCTCGAAGTACTTTGCGCCCTTAACTCTCTCCGCATATTCCTTTATACGTCCGCGCTTAACTTCCTTAATGTCCTTGATAACGTCGAGCTTGATACCGCTTTCGTCGTAAACGTAGCCGTTGGAGTCGTACATCGCGACAACCTTTGCGCCGAGCGACTGAGCTTTCTGGCACGCGTAGATTGCAACGTTGCCCGAACCGGAAATGACGACCGTCTTGCCCTTAAAGCTGTCGCCGCGGACCTTTAACGCCTCTTCGGTGATATATACGAGGCCGTAGCCCGTCGCCTCCGTTCTGACGAGGGAGCCGCCGTAGGTCAAGCCCCTGCCGGTAAGTACGCCGACGTGCTCGTCGCGTATTCTCTTATACTGTCCGAACAGATAACCTATCTCTCTGCCGCCTACGCCTATATCGCCTGCGGGAACGTCCGTATCTGCGCCGATATGTCTGTAAAGCTCGGTCATAAAGCTCTGGCAGAACGTCATAACCTCGCGGTCGGACTTGCCCTTGGGGTCGAAGTCGGAGCCGCCCTTGCCGCCGCCGATGGGAAGACCGGTGAGGCTGTTTTTGAGAATCTGCTCGAGACCGAGGAACTTTATGATGGAAAGATTGACCGACGGGTGAAACCTTAAGCCGCCCTTGTAGGGGCCTATCGCGCTGTTGAACTGTACTCTATAGCCCTTGTTTACGCGGACGACGCCGTTGTCGTCTACCCAAGGCACGCGGAACATTATAACTCTTTCGGGTTCAACAAACCTTTCCAAAAGTCCCGCTTTCTGATATTCGGGATGCGCGTCCACGACAGGTGCAAGCGAAGTAAGAATTTCGGTTGCAGCCTGATGGAATTCGGGTTCGTTGGGGTTGGTCTTTTTTAAATTTTCCAAAACCTGCTCTACATATGACATAATTTTAGATACTCCTTTTCGTTATGAATTACAATGGGAATTATAACACCGATTATTCATTTATTCAAATTCTATGCAGGGGTTTAGCTATCACTATTTCTTATATTTACAATAAGAAAAACTTATATATCGGGTTCGCCGCCGCTTCCCCCAATATCGCCGTCATGCGGCCCGCTATCGGAAAGTTCATCGGGCAAAGCGTCATTTTCCCGTTGCGCGTCGTCGGCCGCCTCCTCCGCCTTTGTACCCTTCCGGCTTCTCGTAAGCTTTGAAACCAGCCAGTCCTCTATCTTGTCCTGATATTTGAACGAGAGCACGGCAAGCACTATACAGACTACGAAAATAGCCGCCCATACGCCTATGCCCCAGCCGCTGAAGGGAATTACCGTACCGCTTCCGAGATAGCAATACATGGCGATAATTGCGGGGCGCACCAATACTATGGTGGCGAGGAAAAACCAGAAATTCATTCCCGTAAGCCCGACGACCATACACAGTATATCGTCGGGGAAGAATGGCAGAATCTGCATCAGCACGAACAAAACCTTGCCGCGCTTGGAAAGATATGCGGAATACTTTTCGGTAGTTTCCTTGCCGGCAATCCAAACGACTGCGCGCTTGCCGAAAAATTTACCTATCGCATAGGCGATGACCGAGCCGACCAGAACGCCCGCCGAGGCGAGCAGGGTTGCTTTAAGCGGACCGTATACAAACGTTCCCGGCAGATAACACACGAGCGCGGGCAGGGGCAAAATGACTACCTGCAAAACTTGAAGCAGGAAGTAAATTGCCATACCCCAGCCGCCGAAGCCCTCTATTATTTCCGCGAGGCGGGCTATCTTTTCGTCGTCGGTGGCGTAGTCGTTCAATCCGCCCAACTCGCTCACCGCGCATACAGCCGCCACGGTTACCGCCGCGAACGCGACGATTACGAAACAGCTTTTAAAAAGCGCCTGCTTTTTCAGAAAAAAAGTGACTAAAGAAAAAATTAAGCCAACGGCGGCGATACCGTAACAAACTATCTTTACGGCCGTTCCCCAGCTGTCCAGTAAAAACAGCGTGGCAAGGCCGATGAATACGCATAGAAGCGCGTTTATTACGAGGATTGCTACCGTTGACTTGTTTTTCATACTTTTTTGCTTGCCCCGCTCAGTACTTTAACGGCGCAAGATTTTTATAGGTTGTAAATACGATGCCGAGCCCGTTGGTTTCCACCTTTTCGGACTGATATACGAGGGCGAAATCGGGGTTTTCGTCCAAATTCTCGAAGAATACGTCGGCGTCGCCGACCGCGTCGACCTTGGTTACGAGCACCTCGGTACAATAGGGCAATAGCGTTTTGTACATCATGGCGCCGCCGATGACGAATACCCTGTCGGGGTCGTACTTCTTTATTTCGGCGAACAACTCGTCCAAGCTTGCGACGATTATACAATCGCCCCTCTTCTCCCCGTCGGGGTAGAGCACGATATTAGTGCGGTTTTTTAAAGGCTTGCCCTCCGGAAAGGACTTTAGGGTGTTGCTGCCCATAACCACGACGTTGCCCGTTGTGGTTTCCCTGAAAAATTTCATATCTGCGGGAATGGAGAACATAAGCGAATTGCTTTTGCCTATGCCCCAATTTTTATCGGCGTGAAGTATAGCTTTCATTCGTTACTCCGCTACGGGTATATCGTATTTTTTATCGTTGAATTTATAATTTTCGAGACGGAAGCTGTCAACCGTAAAGTCGTAGAAATTCTTGACGTCGGGGTCGACGGCGAGTCTGGGGGCGGCATACTGCTCGTGCTCTATTATCTCTTTGACCATGGGAACGTGTCTGTCGTATATGTGTGCGTCGGCAATGACGTGCACGAGCTCGCCTGCCTTAAGATTCGAAACCTGAGCGAACATTATAAGAAGCACGGCGTACTGCACTACGTTCCAATTATTGGCCGTAAGCATATCGTTGGAGCGCTGGTTAAGAATGCCGTTCAACACGTTGCCCGATACGTTGAAGGTCATCGAATACGCGCAAGGGTATAAATTCATTTCGTGCAGGTCGGCAAAATTATAGATATTGGTCATGATTCTGCGGCTGGCCGGATTGTTTTTCAAATCGTACAGCACTCTGTCGACCTGATCGAATTCTCCCTCTTTATATATGTTTTTCACGCCAAGCTGGTAGCCGTAAGCTTTCCCTATGCTGCCGTTTTCGTCGGCCCATTGGTTCCATATTTTAGAGTGCAAATCCCTTATGTTATTGCTCTTTTTCTGCCAAATCCACAATAGCTCGTCCACGGCGGACTTGAAAAAGGTACGGCGGATTGTAAGTATGGGGAATTCCTTGCTTAAATCGTAGCGGTTGACTATACCGAACTTTTTCACGGTGTGCGCGGGGGTACCGTCGCTCCATTTAGGACGCACGTTTAAATCGGTGTCCCAAACGCCGCCTTCCATTATGTCTTTCATGTTCTCTACAAAAATTTTATCTGCAACGCTCATACGATTATTTTAACACACCGCAGGGCTTTAAGTCAATAGAAAAGCGTCAATAGAGTTTAACGTTGACTATACAGTCACACATAGCTATCTGAAGCCTGCGCACGTCGCAGGAAAAAACATAACCCGAGGCGACGTCCTCCCTCTCCTTTTGCAGAGCGGCGAGTTCGGAGGAAAAGCAATTTGCGGAATTTTCGCGGCAGAGGCCGTCCAACCCCTTTCCCACTTCGGCCAAAATATTTTTCGCGCCGGACTGGTTGCAGGTGAAATTGTCGAGGGCGTTGGCGAGGTCGTAGCAAACTACCGAAAGAGACAAAAGCGTATTAAGATTTCCAAGATATTTTTGCTTTTGCGCACGCGCGCCGCCCTTAAGCGCCTTTTTTTCCACTTCGGCCTCGCGCACCGAACACTTCAGCCCCCTTAAATTGAGGGTTGCGCAGACCGAATCCGCGTCGTTTTCGTTATAGTAGCAGGCCACGGTAACGAAGTAATCGTTTCCGTCCTTGACGACGTAGCCCGCGCCGCCGTAGCTTTTGACCAGCGTGGAAACCGAACTTGCCGAATGGGCGTCGGGAGGGCTGTCGTAACATACGTAATAAAAGGTCGCGTCGAAGTCCAACGTCGTCCCGCCACAGAAAATCGCCACGATTCCGACGGTAATTATTATCAGCGCCAAGAGTGCGGCAAGCGCGGCGATTATCGTTTTTTTGCGTAATACGAGCATATTTTATTGTATTTTACAGTGACCGGCGATATGCAAAAAAGATACCGCCCCCGCAGGAGCGGCACGCTCGTTATATCAAGCACCCGCGGCGCGGCGGCGCGGGTGCCGCGTCTTTCCGTATTCCGTCACGTTACAGCACGCCGCCGAACATTAAAAGCGCCAAAACGACTATTGCCGCGATAACCAAAATCCAGACGACGAGCGCCGCAAAGCCCACGGCTTTCTTGTTTAATTTCAGTTGATAAACCATATATAAGAGTCCGCCGACGACTCCTTGCACAAACAAGGCCAATGCACAAAAAGCGGTTGCAACTATTCCGATAATAGTTAAAACCGGCAATCCGTGCGAAAAGCCGGACGTAAAATTGGCAACGCAACGACTTAGCCCCCAAAGCGCTAAAACAGTCAGGGCGCCGCAAACGATACTTTGAATAACCGAACGCACACCCAGCGAAACGCTGTTCTCCCGTTTGGTTTCGTCGCCTTTAATCTTATTGTATCTCCTCTCGATCTTAACCCAAAAGGTGAAAAAATTTCCGATAACTTTTAATAATTTAAACATAATTTCTCCCCATACGATATATTCGGCATACCCTGCCGAAAAATGCGGAACCCCATCGTACTTTTTAAATTCCGTTGCCTAAGCTATAACAAAAAGGTATTCATTTAATTTCGGCTTTTTGTAATTGATATGAGGATTATATCATACACAAAAAAACCTGTCAATAAGTCGAAATAGCCGCACGTTGCGTGGTTAAATTTACCAACACGATAAGAAAACCAGCCGACGCCGTGCCGGGATTTGATTTATGCCGTTATTTTATTGATTTTTCACATACCGCATGGTAAAATTTTTACGATGATATTTTAAAGAGTATCGGAAGCAACGTTTATAGACTCACTTAAAAGGAGGTTGCCAAATGGAACAGTCAAACGCCGCACTGCAAAAATTGTACGATTTGATTAACGGCGAATTGTCCGACGGCGAACTGTCCGACCGGCTCGAAGACTTCCACGAAGCGGACATAGCGGAAGTTTATGCGGAGCTAAGCGAAAGCGCGAGAAAACGCCTTTCCTCCGTTTTGCCGCCTGCCAAACTGTCCGACGTGTTTGCCTATCTCGACAATGCGGAAGACTATATCGGAAACATGGACGCGGGGCACGCCGCCGACATTATAGAGCAAATGGACGCGGACGACGCCGTAGATATCCTCGACGAACTCGAAGAGAGCACGCGCTCCGAGATTATCGAACGGATGGACGGCGGCGCCGTCAAAGACATAGAACTTATAACTTCGTATAACGAAAAACAAGTCGGCAGCCATATGACGACGAATTTCATAATCGTCAAGTCCGAAATGAGCATAAAACAGGCCATGAAAGCAATGATCGATCAGGCGGCCGAAAACGACAACGTTTCAACGATATACGCCGAAAACGCCGACGGAGAATACTGCGGCGCAATCGATTTGCGCGATTTGATAGTCGCGCGGCAAAATTCCGACTTGAACGATATAATAATGAAGTCCTACCCGTCGGTCCGAGCAACGGAAAATATAGAAGATTGTATCGAAAGGATTAAAGATTACGGCGAAGATTCCATTCCCGTTCTCGGCGAAAAGAGGGAAGTTTTGGGCGTTATAACTTCAACCGATATGGTTGAGGCGGAGGGCGACCGTCTCGGCGAAGACTATGCAAAGCTCGCCGGTCTGACCGCAGAGGAAGATATGCAGGAAACGCTCCCGCACTCGATAAAAAAGCGCATACCCTGGCTTATGGTATTGTTCTTTTTGGGTATGGGCGTTTCAAGCGTAATAGGCATTTTCGAAAACGTTATCGCAAGTCTGCCGTTTATCGTCAGCTTTCAATCGCTCGTTTTGGATATGGCGGGCAACGTAGGCACGCAGTCGCTTGCGGTTACGATACGCATTTTAAACGATGAACAATTAGACGGCAAACAAACGACCAAGTTGATATTCAAAGAACTGCGGGTCGGCACGGTGAACGGACTCATCCTCGGTACGCTTTCGTGCGCTTTGGTGGGGCTGTACCTGTTCATAACCGGCACTGCGGCGGCGACGGCGTTCGTTATTTCCGGCTGCATAGGTATAGCCATGCTTGCCGCAATGGCTCTTTCAAGTTTGTCCGGCACGTTAATACCGCTGTTTTTCAAAAAAATCAAGGTCGACCCCGCGGCGGCTTCCGGACCCTTTATAACTACGGTAAACGACCTCGTAGCCGTCGTAGTATACTACGGCTTGGCTTGGCTTTTGATTCTGAACGTGGCGGCGGTATAAACCGGCGGCGGAGCGTTCCTCTCCGCTAAATTTCCCGTTTCTGCCGAAAAATACCCCCCGAACGGAATTTTCCCGCCCGAGGGGTATGGCGCAGAGGAGAGGATTCGAACCTCCGTACGTATTCCTACGTAACACGATTTCGAGTCGTGCGCGTTCGACCGCTCCGCCACCTCTGCATCGATTATATTTTATATAATACTTTTCAAAAAGGCAAGTTATTTTGCGCTAAGGTTTGACTTTTTTTATGCTATACCGTATAATTTAGTGACTAACTATCACCGAGGAATATACAATGCTCACGCTGGACAAAGTATATCACGCGCAATACGTGCTTAAAGACGCCATAAGACAAACCGACATAATTTACTCTCCTACCCTCTCCGCGGAGACGGGTTGCGGCGTATATCTCAAAACCGAAAACCTACAGATAACAGGTTCGTTTAAGGTTCGTGGCGCATATTACAAAATCTCGCAGCTGAGCGACGAAGAAAAGGCCAAAGGCGTTATCGCCTGCTCGGCGGGCAACCACGCCCAGGGCGTTGCGCTCGCTTCCGAAAAATTCGGAATCAAGTCCATTATCTGTATGCCCGACGGCGCGCCCATTTCCAAAGTTGAGGCAACCAAGAGCTACGGCGCGGAGGTCGTGCTCGTTCCCGGCGTTTACGACGACGCGCACAACGAAGCCGAAAAGCTGCGTGAAAAGTACGGCTATACCTTTATTCACCCCTTCGACGACGAGGACATAATTGCCGCGCAGGGTACGATAGGTCTGGAAATTATCGACCAGCTTAAGGACGCCGACGTTATCGTCGTGCCGGTCGGCGGCGGCGGACTTATTTCCGGCGTGGCCTTTGCGGTAAAGTCGCTCAACCCCAAAATCAGGGTATACGGCGTGCAGTCGTCGGGTGCGGCAAGTATGGTCAATTCCCTCGAACACCACCGCATAGAGATTCTCCCCTCGGTTTCCACCGTTGCGGACGGCATTGCCGTTAAGGAACCCGGCAAACTCACGTTCGATATCTGCTCCAAATACGTCGACGGCGTAGTTTCGGTTACCGACGATCAGGTTTCGGCGGCCATTCTTGCGCTTATCGAAAAGCAAAAAATGATTGCCGAGGGCGCGGGCGCGGTTGCGCTTGCCGCCGTACTCTACAATAAAATTCCCGACATGAAGGGCAAAAAGGTCGTGTGCCTCGTTTCCGGCGGCAACATAGACGTTACCATATTATCGCGCGTAATAAGCCGCGGACTTTTAATGAGCGGCAGGCAGTGCTCGCTTACCCTCGAGCTGATGGACAAGCCCGGACAATTGGTGGCCGTATCCGAAATCGTTGCAAAATTCGGCGGCAACCTTACGGCCGTTCTGCACGAGCGCACGAGCGAGGGTACCTCTATCAACGGCTGCTATCTGAAATTGCAGATAGAGACGAGGGACTTCGAGCACATTAAACAGATTAAAGATTGCCTTAAAGAAAACGGCTTTAAGGTCATAGAATAAAATTTAAGGAGAAAGTATGAAAACGGTTGCAACCGACAGGGCGCCTGCGGCCATAGGCCCCTACTCACAAGCAAAGATAGTAAACGGGTTGGTTTTTGCCAGCGGACAGATACCCGTAAATCCCGCTACGGGCAACGTTGAGGCGGCCGACATAGCCGGCCAGACCGAACAGGTTTGCAAAAACGTAGAAGCTCTTTTACAGGCGGCGGGCACGTCGGTCGACAAAGTAGTAAAGACCACCTGCTTTCTTGCCGATATTGCCGATTTTGCGGCCTTTAACGGCGTTTATGCAAAGCATTTCACCTCCTACCCCGCGAGAAGCTGCGTAGCGGTAAAGGACATACCGAAGGGCTGTCTCGTAGAGATTGAGGTTATCGCGGAGCTCTGAGCCGTCCGCCAAGAAATTTTATGTTTGCAGAGGAAAACTAATGAAGACGGTAATAGTTACGGACAGCAACAGCGGGATTACACAGGGCGAGGCAGAAAAGCTTGGCGTGCACGTCGTACCGATGCCCGTTCTGATTGACGGCGAACAATACTTCGAGGACATCTCACTTACGCAGGAGCAGTTTTACGAAAAGCTGAAGTGCGACGCACAGGTTTCCACCTCACAGCCCAGCGCATACGACGTGGGCGAGCTGTGGACGAAGCTGTTAAATGAGAACGATAAAATAATACATATCCCCATGTCGAGCGGCCTTTCGCAGACCTGCGCCACTCTTGCGCACCTTGCCGACACGGAATTTGCCGGCAGGGTGTACGTAATAGACAACCAGAGAATTTCCGTGCCCATGCGGGAGAGCGTTATGGACGCGGTACATATGGTCGAGGACGGCAAGACGGCCGAGGAAATCCGCGACTTCCTTATCGCAACCAAAATGCAGTCCTCCATTTACATTATGGTGGACACGCTAAAATATCTTAAAAAGGGCGGCAGGATTACCCCCGCCGTCGCCATGATAGGAACGCTGCTTAAAATCAAGCCCGTATTGCAGATTCAGGGCTTCAAGCTCGACCAATACGCCAAGGTTAGAAAGCTGGCCGACGCCAAGGCCACTATGATTAACGCGATAGAAAACGACTTGAAGACGCGTTTCGCCGGCCTCAGGGCGGCGGGCAAACTCAATCTGGCGGTCGCGCATACGCAGAACTTTGAGGAGGCTAAGATTTTTGCCGCCGAGCTTGAGGAGAGGTTCCCCGATTTAAAGGTTACCCATATCGACCCCCTTTCCCTCTCCATTGCCTGCCATACCGGCCCGGGTACGCTCGGTTGCGCGGTTACGGTAAAATACAGATAATCATTTGACAGTTCGTCATATATTTAGTACAATAATGTCATAAAAATAAATTACAGGTAGAGATTATGAAAATTGCAATAGTTACAGACAGTAACAGCGGAATTACGCAGAGCGAAGCCAAAAAGCTGGGCGTGCACGTCGTGCCGATGCCCGTGCTCATTGACGGCGAACAATACTTCGAGGACATCTCGCTGACGCAGGAGCAGTTCTACGAAAAATTAAAGAGCGACGCGCAGGTTTCCACCTCGCAGCCCAGCTCATACGACGTCGGCGAGCTGTGGACGAAGCTGTTAAATGAGAACGATAAAATAATACATATCCCCATGTCGAGCGGCCTTTCGCAGACCTGCGCCACCCTTACCCACCTCGCCGAGACGGATTTCGCGGGCAGGGTGTACGTAATAGACAACCAGCGCATTTCGATTACTATGCGCCAAAGCGTGGCGGACGCGATGAATATGGTTAAAGACGGCAAGACTGCCGAGGAGATTCGCGACTTTTTGACCGAAACGAAAATGCAGTCGTCCATTTATATTATGGTCGATACGCTCAAATATCTTAAAAAGGGCGGCAGACTTACTCCCGCAGTGGCAATGATAGGCACTCTGCTTAAAATCAAGCCCGTCTTGCAGATTCAGGGCTTCAAGCTCGACCAATACGCCAAGGTGAGAAAGGTCGCGGACGCCAAGACCACCATGATTAACGCGATAGACAGCGACTTAAAGACGCGTTTCGCCGACCTCAGGGCGGCGGGAAAAATCGACCTTGCGGTCGCGCATACGCAGAACTTTGAGGAGGCTAAGATTTTTGCCGCCGAGCTTGAGGAGAGGTTCCCCGATTTAAAAGTTTCGCATATCGACCCCCTCTCCCTCTCCGTTTCGTGCCACATAGGTCCCGGGGCTCTCGCCTGCGCGCTTTCGATTAAATACTGATATCGGAAATAAAAAGTATGCCGTCCGTCTTAGCGCGGGCGGCTTTTTACGGCCGTCGCAATTTTACGTTTTAGCGCGTATGGTTTTCGGGACCAACCCAAATAATAACCCCGCGGGCGCAACAATGCACCCGC
>CAZELQ010000010.1:10920-23892 GCA_964513195.1 uncultured Clostridia bacterium
GGGGTTATTGGTCGAGGCGACGGGATTCGAACCCACGACCTTATGGTCCCGAACCTCGTCGCAATAAACTTCGCCGTAAAGCGATTTTGTAAACAAAATCGCCAAGCACGCTTCGTTTTTGCTCCTCTTTGCAAAAAATCTTTTGTAAAACAAAATCTTTTTTGCAATTCTTTAATTTTACGTTTTAGCGCGTATGGTTTTCGGAACCGACCGCATATATAACCCCGCGGGCGCAACAATGCACCCGCGGGGTTATTGGTCGAGGCGACGGGATTCGAACCCACGACCTTATGGTCCCGAACCATACGCGCTACCAACTGCGCTACGCCTCGGCTGATGTGAAAATATTATATAATTATTTCCGCTTTCAGTCAAATAAATTACGGGGCGAACCGAAAATAAAAGGCTGCGCGATAATTTAAACCGCCGATATGCGAATATCGGCGGTCAACCCGTTTGTTTGATTTATACCTTACCCGAACGGTGGCGCTTTATGCTAAGCCAAACCGAAAGCCCCATCACCCCGACCGTAAGTACGCCCAAAACCAATACGGGAACCCAAGGGTGGGCGAGATAGTCGTATTCCGTATATAAAAGCGAGAATATTTCTATGCTGTGCCGCCCCGTATAGTCATTGAATACCGCCCTGTTATAAGCGTCTGCACAACAGTTTATAAGCACCAAAGTCAACGCCTCGGTAACTACAAACCATATTACGGTTGCGATATTGCGGTATTTTTTTCTATCTATATGACTTATGGCGAACGCCGTGAAGAACATATAGAAAAAGTAAATCGCGGCGAACGCGTCGTACCAGCCCGAGGTTGCGTACGATATAATATCGTCCTCTGCGGCTATGAAGATATTTAACCCCGTGGAAATATAGGCGAAGAATGCGACTACCAGCATAAACGCAAGAACGACGATTATGTAGAAAACAAACGCTATTAACGCCATAAGAATGGCGGACAGGTATGAGAACACTACGCGCTGTTTAGGCGAAAAAGGTGCGACCGACAACAGCGACGGCTTTATAGAGGTGGCTATACCTATGCCTATCGCCGCGCCGACGAAAAAGGCGGCCGCGAAATCGAGGGCTACGGTATCTCCGCCCATACCCGTCTGGAACATTACCGCCAAGACCGTAGCGCAAGCGCCCACTAAGAGAAATATATGCTGTCTGGAACCGTTATTCGCGTCGTTCGGCGCGCCGTAGCGCGTAAGACGGAAATATGCCCAGAAATCTTTAAACTGACTTTTGATTTTATTCATACCTCTCCTCACTCGGCTATTAAATTCCGAAAATGTTTTCGGAGTCGCTCTGCACGTTTAAGTACCCGTTTTTGCTCTGCCCGAGAAGGTGCACGAATATCTGCTGTACCGTAGCGTTCGTTACCTGCACTCCCTCGCCGTTTTGAAGCTGCGTATTTTTGGTTATGAACGTATAGCCGAACATATCTTTGACTATGCCGACGGCGCACGCCTCAAGCTCGGGGGTGAGCGTGGTTGCACGCACTATGCGATAGCTGTTTTTAAGCTCGTCCTTGTCCTCGTTCAAGATTATCCGTCCGTTGTCCATCATTACGATATAGTCGGCGATATTGTCCAAATCCTCGGTAATATGGGTGGAAAAGAGCACCGCCTTTTTCTCGTCCATCAGATATTCCTGAATAAGGGTTACTATCTCGTTGCGGTCGTATGGGTCGACGCCCGAAGTCGGTTCGTCTAAGATGAGCAGGTCGGCACCTTGGCAGAGCCCTAAAATTATGAGAAATTTCTTCTTCATACCGAAAGAATATTTCCTTATTTTCACGCTCTCGGGCAAGTTGAACTTTGCCATGAGCTTCTTGCATTTTTCGGCGTCGAACCCGTCGTACAAGGATTTATAGAGCTTTATTATGCGCGACGGCTTTACGTTTTGGTTGAACCTTACCTCGTCGAACACGCAGGCGACCCTTTTAAGTATCTCCTTTTCGTTGCCCGCGAACGGCTTACCGTCATACAGAATACGGCCGTCCTGCGCGCGTACGGCGCGCATTATCGTCTTTATAAGCGTCGACTTGCCTGCGCCGTTTGCGCCGATTAGTCCGGTTACCGCACCCTTTTTTATGGTGAGATCGAGGTTCTTGATTGCAAACGTGCCGAAATCGACCGTAAGGTCGGTAATCTGCAATGCGTTTAGCGACTCTTCCATACTTCCTCCGCCAGATTTAAAAATTTTTCTTCGGTTATTCCGTTGGCGCGCGCCGTAGAAACGCAGGCACCGAGGCGTTTTCTCAACTCCTTTTCGCCCGCAAGAGATATGGCCGCGTGGTCACATTCCTCAACGAACACTCCCTTGCCCGCAACCGAACGGGCATAGCCCTCGGCCGTCAGGTCGTCGTAAACGCGCTTCGCCGTTACTATGCCGATTTTAAGCTCTTTGGCAAGCATACGAATAGAGGGCAGCATAGTGCCTGCGGGAAGCTCTCCATTCACTATCTGCTCCTTAATCTGCAATTCAAGCTGTTCGTATATCGGCGCGTCGCCGTTGGGATTTATCAGAAGTTTCATTTTGATTGTACTGTAATTATATTATAGACACAGTTATATGTCAAGCGTTTGGTATAAATTTGTATAAAAAATACCCGACGGCTTAGCCGACCGGTATCTTTTTTACAAAAATATATATTAACCGAAAAACTCGTGGTAGATTGCGGCGATGCACTTTTCGCAGTCGTCGTTCTTGACGCCGACGATAATGTTCAGCTCGGACGAGCCTTGGTCTATCATTTTGGCGTTTATGCCCGCCGCCGCCATTGCCTTGAAAAGGCGCGCCGAAGTACCTATCGACGAGGACATTCCGTGACCGACCGTCGCTATCAGCGCGACGTTGTCCATTACTCTTATTACGTCGGGTTCCGCGTCGTTCTTTATGCCCTCTATAACCCGTTCGAGCTTGTAGCCCTCCACTTCCTCGCTGTCAACCACGACGGACATAGTGTCTATTCCCGAGGGTATATGCTCGACGGAGATGCCCTCGCGTTCGAGCACGGACAACACTTTGCGGACAAAGCCGACCTCGGTATTCATATGGTTCTTTTCTATCAAGATAACCGTAAAGTTCTTTTTGCCCGCTATACCCGTTACGACGTTGCCGTCGGGTTTATACTGCGAGATGGGCAAAATGGTCGTACCCTCGTCCCCGGGACGGAAGGTGTTTTTGATTACTATCGGTATATTGGCCTTTCTGACGGGAAAAATGCTCTCGGAATGGAGCACGTTTGCGCCCATATACGACAGCTCGCGAAGCTCTTTATAGGAGAGGTTCTTTATCTTTTTGGGGTTGTCGACAATCCTCGGGTCGCAGGCGAGGAAGCCGGAAACGTCCGTCCAATTCTCGTACACCCTTGCGTTGACCGCGCGGGCGACGATTGCGCCCGATATGTCGGAACCGCCGCGCGAAAAGGTCTTTATCTTGCCGTCCGCGCCCCTGCCGTAGAAGCCGGGGAACACGGCATATTCCGCGCCCTGCACCGCAGCGTCGATTGCGCGGTAGGTCTTTTCGTCGTCAAGCTGTCCGTTTTCGGAGAAAAAAACGACGTCTTCCGCGTCGATGAATTTGGCGCCGAGCAAGGCGGCCATAACCCGCGCGGAGAGATATTCGCCGCGGGAAGCCGTGAAATCCTTGCTGTTTTCCTGCACGAGGCGCGCCTCCGTTTCGTTGAGCACGGCTGTTACGTCCATATCGAGGCCGAGCTCCTTTACTATAGACTCGAAGCGCTTGCGCACGTCCATAAACGCCGCACTGCAATTACCTTCTTTTTGTATCTCGTCGTAGCAAGCGTATAAAAGGTCGGTTACCTTAATATCGCCGTTGAAGCGTTTTCCGGGGGCCGATACCACCACGAAACGGCGCAGCGGGTCGCTCTCTATTATCTTTTTAACCTGCTTCATCACGTTGCCGTCCGCCATGGACGTACCGCCGAATTTACATACTTTTACTGCCATAAAATCTTAATCCCCGACTATTTTCTTTGCCTCTATATAATACCTTTTTTCGTTGCCCTCGCCCATTGAAAAGGTCTTGCGGGGCAGATTGCCGCCCGTAACTATAAGGCGGAAAAAATCGCTCTTTTTTATCGGCGGAAGCATTATGCCGACGCCCTGTGAGGAGAGCGCTTTGATTTCGTCTTCGCCGTGAATATAGTCCGCTTCGCCGCCGAACTCGGCTATGAACGAGGCGATATACGCGTCGAGCGCCCTGATGCCGGAGGGTACGTTCCCGCTGAACGAAACGGGGTACTGCTTTCCGTTTATTACCGCGGTTGCCTTGCCGCCGCCCGCGATATTTAGCCCGTTTAAAAACTCTTCGGCCCTGTCCGTCTTTACAAGCCTGTGTATGGGCTCGAAGTTGAGCGCCGTGTCGTATATGTTGACCGCCTCCGCCAATGCAAAGCGCGCGGGGTGGGTGGCTTTCTCCTCTTCGGAGAGGTTTTTCTTTATCTTTTCCCAACAGGTCTTGGCCGTGGCGAGCGAATGGTTGCCGTCGCCGACCGCAAACAGCAGCTCTTCGCCGTCCGACGCGGCGAGGGCGAGGAATTTGTTTAAAATCTCCCCTGAATTTTTTATGTAGGTGCCCTTGGCGTGGCCGCCGCCCATATTCAGATCGAAGTCGTAGAGAACGTCGCCGCGCTCCACAGCTTTCAGTACAGTATTTTCGGGGTCGTCGTACAAAAGCATTACGTGGGGAAGCTCTATGGGGGCGTTCTCCCTTATTTTTACGCGGGGAGGAATTCTCTCCAGAATCGTGGCCTCGGTGGAGCGAATCGGGGCTTTCGTGCCCTTTTCGTAGCTGTATGCCTCCAAATCGATTTCAAGCACGACGCCCGTGCGGGTACCCGAGGCCGTGGTGCGCTCCACCAGCACGAAGCCGCCCTCCACCGTCTTGAAAACGCCGCCGTCCAAATAGGCGCGCATATTCTCGTTTATCTTTTTTATACGGCGGTCGGGGTCGTCCTTTAAATATATTTCGGGAAATATCAGTTTGAGCGTGGACGGAGCGTCGCCGACGAGAGCGGCGAGCTCTTTCCAATAGCTTTCGTCGGAGGTGAATTGGTCGCACGCGTTGACCGCCCATAGGGTCATATCCGCGTTTTTAGGAAGAAGCACGGAGGGGATTTTTACGGGTTGCATAATTTTACCCTCCTATACTATATTTATGAAAACAACCGAGATTGCGGCAAGCGCGAGGGCCAAAATTTTGAGCCCTATGTTTTTCGTGAATAAATCTTTTAATACCTTGGCAAACTTTTTCATCTGCTCTTCTCCTTGCCCGTCAGGTCAATCCAATAGTAATCGCTGAGTGCGTTTTTGAGGTCGGCGTCGCTTGCGTACCTTTTGATGATGGCGCCGTTCTTGACTATGGAGATAATACCCGTTTCTTCGGAAACGACTATCGCGGTGACCGAGGCAACCGTGGTCACGCCGAGCGCCGCACGGTGACGGGAACCGATCTCCTGCGGGAGCTCGTCGCTCTGAATCAACGGCAAGAAGCAGCCCGCCGCGTGAATTTTGTTGCCCTCGATTATCATCGCGCCGTCGTGCAAGGGGGCCTTGGGGTAGAACACCGCCTCTATCATCGCCGCGTTTATGTCGGCGTTGATTACCGTGCCGCTGGAAACGATGCCCTCGGGCAGGTTCTTGTTCGAAAGAACGATGAGCGCGCCGACGTCGTTTTTAGACATATGCTGGACGGCGTGCACCGTTTCGTCGATGATAAACTCTATGTCCTTTACGGTCATGCTGCTGTCGCCCGTGCTGTGCTTTTTTATGCCGGCGCCGAGCAGCGAACGCTTTATCTCGGTTTGGAAAAGGGTCATTACGAAGACGTCGAGCAGAGCAATCACGAAGACGAGCGTCTGCGACGGAATGTTGACGGAAAGCGAAAAAGCAAAGCCGAATAAAATCACCAATGCCGAAAACAGCGCGATAATTTTAGCGCCCTTGTTCGCTTTCAAAAGACTGAACGCTATATAAAAGGTTACGGCGAAAGCAATAAGCTCCAAAATATAGCTGATTTCAAAGCCCGCCGCCATGTCCTTTATCCGTTGCCAATAATCTAACCAATACTGCGAATTCATCGCCTAAACCCCGACAAATTATTTTTTTCGTAAAAATCCCGTTCTTGGGGCGAACGATATTGTTTACTGTTTTGAAAAAAACCCTGTCTTATTATTTTCAAAATCATATATACTATTATTATATTAGTTAAATTAAAAAAAATAAAGCGTTTTAAAGGCGCTTTACTTTCAATTATTTTTTTTACGGGAAAAATATGGCAGATATGGCACACTCTAACGCCCCGTCGCCCTTAATCTGCCCGCTCTTGAAAGAGGAAATCAAAGAGTAGAGCGAATTTATATAGCGCACGAGCTTTTCCTCGCCTATAGCCTGCGCCTGCCGTCGGTTCTTGCCGAATACGTAATCGGTCATTTTGAGGCGTGAGGCAATCTGCGTTGCGGGTTCGTCGGAGGTTAGCACGGTAAGAAGAGTTTTGAAATAATTTATAAGCGAGGCGAGGACGGCGTTTTCGTCCAGCCCGCGCGTAAGTAGGTCGCGGCAGATTTCAATAAACGCGGAATAGTCCTTTCCTGCGACCGCGGCGGTCATCTGGTACATTCTGTAATCGGCATCCTTGTACACGAGCAAATCCACGTCGGCGGTTGTAACCGTACCGTCCTTGCCCCACTCTATCAGCTTTTCGGCTTCCTTACTGACGCGCGACATATCGCAAAGACAATAGTCGGCGACCGCCTCGCACGCGTCGGCCGATATCGATACTCCGGCGCGTTTCAACGTAAGATAGACCCACTTTGCGACCATTTCCCTGTCGGCCCTGTTGCAATCGACGTAGGTTACCGCTTTTTTGCGCTTCAGGTCGATATTTTTTTTGCCCTGTTGATTGACTATTACGAGCACCGTAGTTTGCGGGAAGCTTTCGAACAGCGGGGCAAAATATTTTTGATAGTCTGCTTCCGTCGGGTTGAAACCGGTCAACCTCACCACCCTCTTTTCCGCCATAAAGGGCACAGCGGAAATTGCGGCGACTATCTCGGAATAACCGCTCCCCTTGACGGCCGAACAGTCGTACGAGCAATAGTTTAGCTCCGGCATCGTAAGGCAAGCGGCCTTTATCTGCTCCTCCGCCTTAGAGCGGAAATAAGCGTCGTCGCCCTCCAAGAGGTAAACGCATTTTACCCCCTCTTTGATATCGTCCTTTAGCTGAGTGAATTTCATATTATTTTTCCGCGGGAAGTGCGTTAGTCAAAGCATATTCCCCGTCCTTTATCAAATATTGCGCCCGTCCGCATACCTCCAAGGCATAACATTCTCCGCCGTCGTAAAGCACTGCGGCTCCGTGGTCGTATACGTACATATGCAAAGAGGCGTTTTCCGAAAAATCCGCGTACGTCTCTCCCTCTCCGTTCCATGAAAAGCTTATGTTTACGCCGCCGACCGAGGCCGAAAGCGAATTGTCGCCGAACGCAAAGGCGACGCCGTTTACCGAAAAGTAGTCGCCGTAATACAATTCCGCCGAACCGAGCGAGGCGACGGGAAAGCTTCCGCCGCGGACGTAGACACTTTCAAAGCCGTCGCCGAGATAGACGAGCTCGGACAGCTCGTTGCCGTCGCCCGCGACGACCACCGCGTCTATACCGAAGCAAAAATCGTCCACCCGTCCGTAAAAATCTTCCGATACGACCAGCACCCTTCCGCCGTAGCCGTCTATCACGGCCGCGCCGCCGTTGTAGCCCGCGTAAAAGGTTACGCCGACCTGACGAGGTTTAAACGACGAAAGCAACAATCCGAGAATTACCGATATGATGAGCGCCGCCTGAATAAACGGCCGCTTGTTGAACTTGTCGGAAAGAGCCAGCGTTACGACTATAAAGGGAATATAGATGAGCCGTGAAAAGTTGCCCGAAAATATCGCATCTTCGAAGCCGAACCGTACGACGATATTCAATATAAGCTGTAACGGCAAGGTGACCACGGGAAAGAGAATAGCGCCCGCAGGCGGTAACAAGAGCGATACGGCGGCTACCGCGAAAATAAGCACGAACAGTGAAGATATAAGCGGAATAAGCGCCACGTTCAGTATAAGACCGGCCGCAGAAACGTAGCCGAAGGTCGTAAGCGAAACGGGCAAGGTACCTATCTGTGCCGAAAGGCTTACGGAGAGCGAGCCGTTTAATCCCTTCGGCAGACGGCCGAAAAGCCGTTTAAAAGGATTGACCAACAAGTTTATGCCTATCATTGCGGCGAAGGAGAGCGCGAAGCCCGCGTCGAACAGATACCACGGATTTATCAAGAGCAGAATTATCGCCGCGACCGCGAGGGCGTTGAGGCCGTCGTACTTTCGGTGAACGCAGCCGCAAAAGGCGGCGACGGAACAGATTACGACGGCACGGACGGAGGACGCGGAAAATCCGCAGACCCCCGAATATAGCGTAATGAACGTAATTTTCAAGACCGCGGAGACGTACTTGTTGAGCCTGCACTTTGAAAACAGAACGGTGAGAGCGCCGTAAATTATACCGATATGCAGACCCGACACTGCGAACACGTGCGCTATGCCGCCGTAGCGGAAAGACGACAGCGTTTCGGCGGAAATAAAATCGGTATTGCCGGAAAGCATGGCGTAACACACCGAGGCCGTTTCGTAATCGAGGTTATCGAAGCACAGATTTTTCAAAAAGTTGTCGGCTTCGGCGAAAAGCGAAAAATTATATTCGGCGTCCATATTGCTGACCGAGCAATAATACTTGACACCGTCGGCTATGCGGTAGTTTATTTCGCCGTCGTCGAGAAAGCTGTTTTTACCTACTGAGGCGTAGAAAAACACGTCGTAACCGCGCCCGCAATAGTCGCCGCCGTTGCCGTCGGCTATGTAGCCTATCAGCTTGCCCTCCGCCGGTTTGCCGTAAAAGTGCAGATTTGTAATGATTATATACCGCTTACCCGTCGAAGTATAGCCGACCTTCTCCACCCTGCCGCTTACGCCGACGAACTCGCCGTCTATCAGTGCGGATTGCAGAAACCGACAATATAGAGCGTAAAGATAAATCGCCCCCACAAGAAAAAACACTGCGGCGACGATGAATAAAACGGACCTATCCGCCCTGCGCCATACGAGCGCGTGTAGCGCGGAAAGAGCAAAAAGAACCAGCGGCGGGACGAGCAACAAACTGCCGTCCGAGCCGAAATAAGCTAAAACTGCCGAAAAAATTATGCCCGCCGTAAGCGATACCGCGCACAGGACGGGTATGCGTAAATTAAAGGCTTTACGCATGCTTTGGCTCCTTTGTATTCCGACTTCGCTGCGTACGCGAGCTTCGGTCTTAACCTGCGTTAAACTTGCTGTTAATAGGTTAAGTATAACACAAAGGAAATATTTTAGTCAACAAATACGTTATGAATATGATAGGAACTCCACGCCCTTTAACATTACGTCGTTGACCGTGTCGTTGACCAGCGAATAGGTTATTATCTTGCCCTCCCTCCTCGACTTGACTATGCCGAGATTTTTTAATAGGCGCAGCTGGTGCGATACGGTCGTCTGATTTATTTCAAGCACGCGGGAGAGGTCGGTTACGCACATTTCGGAAATGGCCAGCGCGGAAAGCATACGCACGCGCGTGTGGTCGGCGAATATGCCGAAAAAACAGGTTATGCTGTCGAGCACGTCGCCCTCCGGAACGTATTCCTCTATAAGTTCTTTCGTGCGTTTGTCCAATAGCATCATGTCCTGCATATCTATGCCCTCCTATAACGTAATTATAGTGGGTGATATGAGCGTGCGTCAATATGACTTTTTGGCTTATATTGTCACAAAATGAAAAGCTTTGTCACTTGCTCTCTATCGCCGTTACCGTGTAGCCCGCTTCCTCTATCACTTTTTTGATTTCTTCGTCGGAAACCTCTTCCCTGCTGCGGACCACGGCAATCTTCTTTTTGAGCTTGACGTCGGCCGAGACAACGCCCGAAACTGCGGAGAGCGCCTTTTCAACCCTTGCGGCGCAGTGGTCGCAACACATACCGTCTACGGAAACAATCTTTTTCATAAATTCCTCTTCCTTATTTTTTTTATTATCGCCGCCCCGCACGCCTACCGCAGGCGCAGGGGATAGATTTTTGTTTTTATAACCCAACAGACGCAGCGCGTTGAACACGACGAACAGAGAGCTAAGGCTCATGCACAGTGCGGCAATCATAGGGTTGAAGAAAAAGCCGACGGGCGAGAGCACTCCCGCCGCAACGGGTATCATGACGGTATTGTAGAAAAACGCCCAGAAAAGATTTTGCTTTATGTTGCGCACGGTCGCGCGGCTGAGGTCGATTGCCGTATCGAGAGTGCGGAGGTCGCCGCCCACGAGCACTACCGAAGCGCTGTCTATCGCCACGTCGGTGCCGTCGCCTATCGCAATACCTACGTCGGCCTGTTTGAGGGCGGGGCTGTCGTTTATGCCGTCGCCGACCATTGCAACGACGCCGCCTATCTTCTGCATATTTTCCACGGCGTGAAGCTTGTCTTCGGGCAAAACCTCGGCGACGTAGTCGTCTATGCCCACGTCAGAAGCCACGGCCCTCGCCGCCGTTTCACCGTCGCCCGTCAGCATGGCTAAACGTATGCCGCGCGCCTTGAGAAGGCTTACCGCCTCCGCGCTGCTCTCCTTGACAGCGTCGGTCACGGCTATTATCGCCGCCACCTTACCGCCTATCGATAGATACATTACGGTTTTGCCCTGAGCGGCCAGCTCCTCGCCCCTATTTTTCACGTCCGCCGGAAATTTACAACCCGAAACAAGCGCGGCGTTGCCCAGCTTGCATAGCTGCCCGCCGCACACGGCCGTTGCGCCGCGGCCGACCTCGTAATTAAAGTCGGTGACGCCAAAACCCGTTCCGCAATATTCGCATATGCACTTTGCCAGCGGGTGATTGGAATTTTGCTCGATTCCGGCCGCTATAGCGAGCACGCTTTCCCTCTCCGCTCCGAAGCATACGACGTCGGAAACGCGGGGCTTGCCCTCCGTAATCGTCGCGGTCTTGTCCAGAAGTATGCAATTCAATTCCCTCGTCTTCTGAAGCGAATCGGCGTCCTTATACAATACGCCGAGAGACGCGCCCTTGCCCGTCGCCGTCATTATCGCCACGGGCGTTGCAAGACCGAGCGCGCAAGGACAGGAGACAACCAGAACGGAGATTGCATACGTTATGCAATGCCCGGGCACGAAGCCGCCGTCTATAATAATCCAGACGACGAAAGTTATGAGCGCTATCGCCGTCACGGCGGGTACGAAAATGCCCGCCACCTTGTCGGCGAACCTCTGAATAGGCGCCTTCGAGGCGCCCGCCTGCCGCACCATTTTTACTATCTGAGAAAGCGTGGTCTGACCGCCTACGCGCTCGGCGCGTACCTTAATGACGCCGCCGCAGTTTACGGAAGCCGTGGTTACGGAATCGCCCTCAGAGAGCTCTACGGGCATACTTTCACCCGTAATCGCCGACTTGTCGACGAAAGTGTGACCCTCGGTTATTACGCCGTCAACGGGAACGTAGTCGCCCTGCATTACGACGGCGACGTCGCCGACCTTTACGCTCCTTGCGGGAACGCTTTTGCGCTCCCCGTCCGCCTCGATGGTTACGGTGTCGGGCGCGAGCTTCAAAAGCTTTTCGATCTCGTCGCCCGTCTTACGCTTGGACTTCTCTTCCAGCCACTTGCCTACCGTTACCAGCGCGAGAATGGTTGCGGCGCTTTCGAAATACAAATCCATATGCATTTCGTACCAAGCTTCATTGCCGTTATACGCGCCTATAAATATGAGCACGGTCAAAACGCACGAATATATAAACGATACGCCCGAGCCCAAGGAAACGAGCGTATCCATATTGGGCACGCGTTTAATAAGCGCAACGAAACCTCGCGTAAAAAATTTGTAATTGACGCCCAATATCGCCGCCGTAAGCACGAACTGATACAACGCAAACCACTGGCCGCAGCCTTTTGAAGGGTCTATGAAAAACGGTATGGGAAAATGCGCCATGTGCCCCATCGAAACGTATAAAAGGGGCAACAAAATACACACGGAAACTATTAAACGCACGAAAAGTTTTTTGTCTTCTTCGGTCTGTTTTTCCGCGGGGGCCTCGCCCTCTTCGTATATGCCGTAACCGAGCCCCGCGACACAATCGAACACGGCCGCTTCGTCCAAGACGGTTTCGTCGTATTCGAGGCGCATACTCTTCCCCATAAGGGAAACTTCGGCTTTTTCTACGCCAGCTATCTTGGAAACGGCGCGCTCAATTCCGCTTGAACAGGCGGAACAGGTCATACCCGTTATATCGTAGCTTTTTATCATACGGTAATTGTAGCATTTAATTCCTACCTTGTCAATAGGAATTAGAGAGTTTTGAACGGTTATTTTGCCCAAATTGTTGAAAAGTTTGACTCAAATTCGGCCGATTGTTGATAAATTCGGGTTATTTTGTTGAAAAAAGTAAAAAATTGTCGATTTCTTTGAACATTTGTTGATAATTCTGTTGACATTTTAACATTTAATTGTTAAAATTAGTTTAGTAAAATTTTATTAAAAGGGGATTCAATTTATGAACAAGACAGAATTAGTTAAAGCAGTTGCCGAAAAGGCGGAGCTTACCCAGAGCGTTGCGGGCGAAGCCGTTAACGCCGTTATAGAAGTAATCGTTGAAGCGCTTGCAAACGGCGAAGAAGTTGCCGTTCCCGGCTTCGGCGCTTTCAAGGTAATCGACAGGGCGGCAAGAACGGCGCGCAACCCCCAGACGGGCGAGGCCATCGAAATTGCCGCTTCCAAGGCAGTTGCTTTTAAGGTAAGCAAGACTCTCAAGGAAAAGCTGAACTAATTTAACTTAATTTAATAATAGTTGCCGCACGGAGATTTTCCGTGCGGCTTT
>CAZELQ010000011.1:0-10801 GCA_964513195.1 uncultured Clostridia bacterium
GGTCGGTTTCCGCGCCGTCGTCGGTTACAAAGACCTCGCCGTGCTGATAGGGGCTCATCGTGCCGGGGTCGATGTTGATATAGGGGTCGAGCTTCTGGGAAGCCACCTTGTACCCCCTGCACTTTAAAAGTCTGCCTAAGCTTGCCGCGGTTATTCCCTTGCCGAGACCGGACACGACGCCGCCGGTCACGAAAATGTATTTTGTCATAAGTACTCCTTAAATTTCAACCTCTCCCGTAAAAGCGAGCGTAGCGCCGCCCTCCATATATACCGTTCGGTCGGTATATGTAATTATCAAATCGCCTCCGCGCAAATGGACGGTAATGGGCGCGTTCTTTTCGGCCAAGCCGTTCAGTACCGCCGCAACGGCCGCCGCGCACGCACCCGTGCCGCACGCCAAGGTCTCGCCGCTTCCGCGCTCCCATACGCGCATTTTCAGCTCGTTTTTGCCGACGACCTTTACGAATTCCGTATTTATTCTCTCGGGGAACAGTTTATCGTATTCGAATTGCGGCCCCGTCTTTTCAAGGTCCGCAAGGTCGGGGTCCTCAAATACGACGCAGTGCGGATTGCCCATGGAAACCAAGGTAATCTCCCGCTTTACGCCGCCTATTTCGACAGGCCTGGCAACGACGCTGTCGCCGTCTAAAAGCGAGGGAATATCTTTACCCCCGAGCACGGCGGCGCCCATATCGACGCGCGCCGAGGCAACCTGCCCGTTTGCGTCAAGCTTGAAGCGGAGCGTCTTGATGCCCGAAAGTGTTTCCACCCGGCAGATATCGCCCTTTACGTAGCCGAGGTCGTGCGCGAGCTTACCAACGCAACGCACCCCGTTGCCGCACATTCTGCCCTCCGAGCCGTCGGCGTTGAACATTCTCATTCTGCAATCGGCAATCTCCGACGGGCAAAGAAGAATTATACCGTCGCCGCCTATGGAAAAATGTCTGTCGGAAAGCCGCATAGCGAGTGCGTTTACGTTGCAACCGAGCGGTTCCTTTATACAATCGAAATAGACGTAGTCGTTGCCTATACCGTGCATTTTGTAAAACTTTCTCAGCATACACATTTATGTTATCACAATGAGTCCTTTTTGGCAAGTAAAGCGGCGGAAAAAATTTCTCCGCCGCGCGATAGGTTTTTTCAGTTGTTCGTATACAGCCGTTTATAGGGGTTGTCCGTGTCGGGCGTGAGCGCCGTAAAAGTAGAGTCGAGCAGTTCTTCCGCGTTAAAGCTGTCGAAACAGCCGCAGAAGTCGCGCACTATGGCGCACAGCTCGGCGCAATTGCTCCCGCGCACCTTTTCCGCCTTTACCTGCGAGGGTATCTTGTGTGGAAGCTTGTCGCAGCGCAGATACATTACGCCGCCGTGCATACCCGTTCCGCAGAAATTGTTGATAATAGGCAGGCCGTCGCCGTTCTTTCCGAGCACGACGATTATGCCGCCCGCCTGATATTCGCCCAGAAACGAACCCGCTCTGCCGCCGACGACTATCACGGGCTTTAAGTCCTTGTAGGCTTTCATATGTATGCCCGCGCGGTAGCCCGTGTTGCCCTCTATGTAAATCTTCCCGCCGCGCATTGCGTAGCCCGTTGCGTCGCCCGCGTTTCCGTGAATTATGATAGAGCCGCCGTTCATAGTGTCGCCCGTCGCGTCCTGCGCGTTGCCGTACACCGTGACTTCGGCGCCGTTCAGATAGGAACCCAGCGCGTTGCCGGGGGTGCCGTTTATGATAACCTTCTTGTCCGAAAGCCCCGTTGCGATATAGCGCTGGCCCATACAGCCGTCGATTATTATTTCGTTGTCCTGCGTACCCCTCACCTGTGAGTTGAGCATGGAAAAGTGGGTGTCTCTGTCAACCTTGATTCGCATAAATTATTTTAATCCATTACTATGCACTGGTTTCTCTCCGCGCCTACCGACACGTATTTTATCTTGCAGTCGCACAGCTTCTCCAAAAGTCTTATGTAGTCGAGCGCCTCCACGGGCAGCTCCTCCTTGGTCTTGCAGCCCGAGATATCGCAGTGCCAGCCCTTTACCTTTTCGAATACGGGCTTGCAGTCGTCGAGCACGTCCGTAAAGGGGAAATTGTCTATAATCTTGCCGTTCAGCTCGTACTTGGTGCAGATTTCGATTTCCTCGTAGTCGTCGAGAATATCGAGCTTCGTGAGCGCTATCTCGTCGGCGCCCTGACACATTATGCCGTAGCGGGAAGCGACGACGTCGAAGGGGCCCACCCTTCTCGGTCTGCCCGTAGCCGCGCCGTACTCGCCGCCCAGCTCGCGCAGTCTTTCCGCCTTTTTGCCGAAATATTCGCAGGTGAAAGGCCCCGCGCCCACGCAGCTCGAATACGCCTTCATAATGCCAATCGACTTGTCGAGCTTAAGGTTGGGCACGCCCGCGCCGATGGGGGCGTACGCCGCTATCGTGGACGATGACGAGGTATAGGGAACTATGCCGTAGTCTATGTCGCGCAGGGCGCCGAGCTGAGCCTCGAACATAATCTTTTTGCCCTGCCTGTTCGCCTCGTTGAGGTAGACGCCCGTGTCGATTATGAATTCCCTTAACGGCTTGCCGTACCTTTCGAGGTAGTCAATCATATCTTCGGTCTTTACGGAATCGAAGCCGTACGCCTTTATGGTCATATTTTTCCAGGCGACGATATCGGGCAGGCGCTTATACAGAAGCGAGGGATTGAGAAGCTCTCCCATGCGGAAAGCCTTTTTCATATATTTGTCCGCATATATGGGGGCGATACCGCGCCTCGTGGAGCCGTAGGGCTTGCCCGTGGCCTTCGTGAGTCTGTCCTCCTCCATTACGTCCTGCAACACGTTGTAGGGCATCGTGATAATCGCCTTGTCGCTGATTTTGAGATTTTCGGGCGTAATGGTTATGCCCGCAGCGCGAAGCTTTTCCATTTCGCCGCAGAGGTGTTTGATATCTATCACCATGCCGCAGCCCAAGACGTTTACGACGTTGTCGCGCAGTATGCCCGACGGCAGCAGATTCAAGATAAACTTGCCCTTTTCGTTGATGACGGTGTGCCCTGCGTTGTTGCCGCCCTGATAGCGGCATACCACGTCGTAATCGCGCGAAAGCAGGTCGACCATTCTTCCCTTGCCTTCGTCGCCCCAGTTAATACCACAGATACTTGTAAGCATATTCACTTTTCCTTATCGGTTCTTTTATTTGATTGCGCGCAGCTCTCCAATGCGCGCTTTATCACTTAATTATTCGCCCGCGTGCTTTATTCCCAGCACGTCGAGTTCGGTGCGGTTGAGCCCCACTCCGCGCAACATAAGACGGTTGCCCTTGAGCGCCTCTATGGAGTTTATGCCCATGCCGCCCATCATCTCCTGAATTTCGTGCGTCCAGGCGTTGACGAGGTTTACAAGCCGCCGTTTGCCTGTTTCGGGGTCGAGCCTTTTTACCAGCTCCTCCTTCTGGGTCGCTATGCCCCAATTACACTTGCCCGTATGGCAGCTGCGGCAGAGGTGACAGCCTAACGCAAGCAACGCCGCCGTTCCTATATAGCACGCGTCCGCACCCAGCGCAACGGCCTTTACCACGTCGGCCGAGGAATGTATCGTGCCGCCCACTACTACCGACACGTTTTCGCGTATGCCCTCGGCGCGCAGCCTTTCGTCCACCTGCGCGAGAGCTAACTCTATGGGTATGCCCACGTTGTCGCGGATTCTCGTAGGAGCCGCGCCCGTGCCGCCGCGGAAGCCGTCCAGCGCTATTATATCCGCGCCCGAACGGGCTATGCCGGAGGCGATGGCCGCTATGTTATGTACGGCCGCAACCTTGACGATTACGGGCTTTTTATACTCGGTAGCCTCCTTTATGGAGTAAATAAGCTGCCTTAAATCTTCTATGGAATATATGTCGTGGTGGGGCGCGGGTGAAATCGCGTCCACGCCGCGGGGAATCATTCTCGTGCGGGAAACGTCCTCGGAAATTTTCGCGCCGGGGAGATGGCCGCCTATGCCGGGCTTCGCGCCCTGCCCCATCTTAATCTCTATCGCTGCGGCGGCTTTCAGATATTCCTCGTGCACGCCGAATCTGCCCGAAGCCACCTGCACTATCGTATTCTTGCCGTATTTGTAAAAGTCCTTATGAAGTCCGCCCTCGCCCGTATTGTAGAACGTGCCGAGCTCCTCGGCGGCCGCGGCAAGCGCCGCGTGCGCGTTGTAGGAAATGGAGCCGTAGCTCATCGCCGAGAACATTATCGGCGTGGAAAGGCGGAGCTGCGGGGGCATAGTGTCGATAAGTCTGCCCTGAATATCTCTCTTTATTTCCACGTTCTTTTTGCCGAGATAGACGACGTTTTCCATCGGCTCCCTCAGGGGGTCGATGGGCGGATTGGTCACCTGCGAGGCGTTTACGACAATCTTGTCGAAGTAGACGGGGAAGGGCTCGGGGTTGCCCATCGAGGAAAGAAGCACGCCGGCCGAATCGGCCTGACGGTAAACCTCGTTCATCGCCCTCTGCGACCAATTCGCGTTTATCTTATAGGTGTCCGCACTCTTTGCGATTTTCAGCGCATGCGTGGGGCAAATGCTTACGCAACGGTGACAGTTGACGCACAGCGCGCTGTCGGCGACCATTCTGCCCGTCTTCTCGTTATAGGCGTGCACACCGTTGGCGCACTGCTTTTCGCACGCCCTGCAATTTATGCACAGCTCGTAGCTGCGGACGACTTCGTATTCCGCGGGAATATAGGTCCTCACCTCACGTCGCCCCCTTCCCTTACGGTGTATATAACGGGCTGGCCGCCCGCCGGAGAGTATAGCTTATCGACCTCGCCCGCAACCGCTCTTATGCCGCATTCCTCGCTCGAAATATACGCCATATCGCCCTTTTCGGCGCATACCATGGAGCGCAGCTTGAGCCTGTCGTTGAGCGCCATTACGCCGCCGTTGAAGCCGAAAATTATGGAGAACGGGCCGTTTATGAGCAGCGACGGGAACGCCTTTCTAAGAAAAGTTTCCTGCTGCCTTTCCTCCTCGCTCTTCTCCTCTATCGTCGACCAGAAAGAGGCGGAAATAACCTTTGCAACCTCCTGCAAGGTAAGCTTTTTTACGCGGATTAAGTAGTCGATAACGTAGGTTATGACCTCCGTGTCGGTCTGGAGGGTGCACTTGTAGCCGAACATCTCTATGTATCTTCTGTTCGCGTCGTAGGACGATATTTCGCCGTTGTGCACGACGGAGTAGTCCAAAAGCCCGAACGGGTGCGCGCCGCCCCACCAACCGGGGGTATTCGTGGGGTAACGGCCGTGGCTCGTCCAAAGATAACCCTCGTACTCCTCGTCCAAAAGGTAAAACCTGCCTATGTCCTCGGGGTAGCCGACGCCCTTGAAAATGCCCATGTTCTTGCCGCTGGAAAAGACGAACGCACCCTCTATTTCGGCGTTGATTTTATTCACGCATTTTACGACGTACCGCTCCTCGTCCATAAGGGAATTCGCCAATCTCTTAGAGAGGGGCGAGAGGAAATAGCGGTAAATTATCGGCTCGTTGGTTACGCCCTTTATCTTCCTCGTCTTCATCTCGGAGGAATACACTATTTCGAAGTGGGTTATTAAAAAATCCTCGGTCGCCTTCTTGCTCTGGAAATCGTTATAGAACATATGAAAGGCGTAATATTCCTTGTAGTCGGGATAAATGCCGTAGCCCGCGAAGCCGCCTCCGAGGCCGTTGGAGCGGTCGTGCATGGTGGCAATCGAGGCGATTATATCGGCGCCCGTCATCTTTTTGCCGCTGCGGTCGATAATCGCGCTTACGGCACAGCCGGACGGTATTCTTACCTCGCCCTCCGCGGGCGAAGTCTTTAACGTGAGATCGTCGTAGTACATATTATATTCCTATTATACCCGATAAATATTATAATTTAGGACGGCCGTTTAGTCAAGCGTAAATATTTGCCGCCGGCCTATTTTACATATTAAATTACGAATGTCCGTTATAAGTATTTCTTATAAGAAGAAAGACGGCCGCCTTACGGCAACCGTCCCCCTTCTGCTTAGAGTATCTGAGAGAGAGCAGTATGTGCAAATTGAAATTAAATCAGTTGACCCCGTACAGAATGTCGAAGTAGGTCGGGTAAGGCCAATAATCGGAGGAGGTCAGAGTCTCCATCTTGTCGACCTTGCGCCTTATGCTTTCCATAACGGGAATAACCTTATGGGCCATGGCCTGCGAAGCGCTTTCGGCGTTGCCCATATTTATTACGGCAAGCTCCCCTTCGAGCTTGTCGGCCAGCGCGACGGTATCGTCGTTCAGGGCGGCGAGGGCGGTTATGACCTCCTTTTCGCCCGAACAGGGAAGTTCCTCGCATACGGCCTTTTTGGCCGCGACGTTGGCGCAAAGCTCGGCAACGAAGTCGGAAACGGCGGGAACGATGTCCCTTCTGACCATTTCGAGCATGGTGCGCGCCTCTATGTTGATTATTTTGGAATAGTTTTCAAGCTGGATTTCGCCGCGGGCAATCGCCTCCTCACGGGTGTAGACGCCCTGTCTTACGAATACGCTTACGTTCTTCTCCTCGAAGCAAACGGGCACGGCGTCGGCGGTGGTCTTGTTGTTTAAAAGTCCGCGCTTTACCGCTTCGGGCTCCCAATCGGGGCCGTAGCCGTCCTCGTTGAAAATTATGCGGTAGTGCGCCTTGAGCTCGCGCTTTATCAGAGCGTTGGCGGCGCTCTCCGTATCTTTGGCCTTTTCAAGCTCGTCGGCAAACTGCTCGAACGCGTCGGCGACTATGGTGTTCAAAACTATATTGGCGTCGGCGACGTTTGCCTGAGAACCGAGCATACGGAACTCGAACTTGTTGCCCGTAAACGCAAAGGGCGAGGTCCTGTTTCTGTCGGTTGCGTCCTTGGGGAAAATAGGGCTTTCGGGAACGCCTATCGAGCCGCTCTCCGCCTTGACGGGAACGTAGTCCACGCCCTTGACGATGGCGTCCACCAGAGCGCCGAGCTGGTCGCCGAGATATATGGAGACGATTGCGGGAGGCGCCTCGTCCGCGCCCAATCTGTGGTCGTTGCCCGCCGAGGCTACGGAGGCCCTAAGAATGCCCTGATAGTCGTCGACCGCCTTTATGACCGCCGCAAGCACAAGCTTGAACAGCGTGTTCTCCTCGGGCGCGTCGCCCGGATTTAACAGATTGTAGCCGTCGTTGGTGGACATAGACCAATTGTTGTGCTTGCCCGAACCGTTTATGCCCTCGAAGGGCTTTTCGTGCAAAAGACAGACGAGCCCGTGCTTTTTGGCGACCTTCTTCATTATTTCCATGGTGAGCATATTGTGGTCGACCGCAACGTTGGTAGTGCCGAATACGGGCGCCATTTCGTGTTGGGCGGGAGCGACCTCGTTGTGCTTGGTCTTGGACAGAATTCCGTAGCTCCACAGCTCTCTGTCGAGGTCGTGCATAAAGTCGACAACGCGGGGCTTCAATACGCCGAAATAGTTATCTTCAAGCTCCTGCCCCCTTGCGACGGGTGCGCCGAACAGCGTTCTGCCGCACAGACGCAAATCCTTTCTCTTTAAATAATCCTGCTCGTCGATGAGGAAATATTCCTGCTCGGGGCCGACGGTCGTGGAAACCTTTTTGCAGTGTTTTCCGAACAGCGCCAATATGCGCTTAGCCTGCTTATCTATGGCGTTCATCGAGCGCAGAAGGGGCGACTTTTTATCGAGCGTTTCGCCCGTGTAGGAGACGAACACGGTGGGAATGTACAGCGTTCCCTCCTTTACGAACGCGGGGGAAGTCGGGTCCCACGCGGTGTAGCCGCGCGCCATATAGGTTGCGCGGGAACCGCCCGAGGGGAAGGACGACGCGTCGGGCTCGCCCACCATCAGGCTCTTTCCCGTAAGGCGCATTATAACTTTATCCCCCTCCGGCTCTATAAAGCTGTCGTGCTTTTCGGCGGTCAGACCGGTAAGGGGCTGGAACCAATGGGTATAGTGGGTCGCGCCCTTGGAAACCGCCCACTTCTTCATTGCCGACGCGACCGTACCCGCTATGGACACGTCGAGCTGCTTACCCGCCTCTATCGTGGCGCGTAGTAGCTTATAAACTTCGCTGGGCAGCGTTTCTTTCTGCACCTGATCGTTAAACACGTTTTCGCCGAATATTTCGGGAAGATTCATTTTAAGATACTCCTAAGGTTTGTTTACAAATGAAATTATATAGAAAAAGTATTTCTTTGTCAAACGATAACGGCACGCCTCGGCACTCATATCATTTTATGTGAGGTATAAGCAAAGCTTATATAAACTCAGTCGTCGCCGCGCAGCTTGGTGTTATCGTCGGCGAGAATGGCCCTTTTTACGGCGGACTTGCCGTATTTTTTGCGTATGTCGTCCACGGCGCGTTCGGCGCGTTCCCTCTTAACGTAGTCGCCCGCGGCCTCGTCGAACGTGAGCTGCGAGACGTTCTTGTCGAAGCCCGAAACGGTTACGCCCAGCGCCCTTATTTCGAACGGAGGCGTGAATTTTTCGCAAAAGAGTTCGTAGGCGTGGCTTGCAATCTCGCCGCAAAGGCAGGTATGGCGCACTTTTTTCTGCGCGCTGAAGCCGTTGAGCGCGCTGTCGCGCACCCACAGGTGGACGGTGTCGGCGAGCCCCATACCGGATTCCCGCAGGCGGGCGGCCACGTTCTCGCTCAACACGATAAGCATACGCTTAACCTGCGACAGATTGTGCAGGTCGGCCGGGAAGGTCATCGAATTGCCGATAGACTTCATCTCCCTGTCGTCGTCCATACGGCGCACCGGCGAGTCGTCCTGCCCGCGCGCGTAAATTAAAAGCGTCTGCCCGGATTTGCCGAGCGCGTCGGCTATTTTTTTATCGTCCGCCGCGGCGAGCCTGCCTATCGTGCCGTACCCCATTCCGACAAGCTTCCGCTCCGTCGCGCCGCCCACCATCAGGAGGTCGGAAACGGGCAGGCCGAACACCACGCTCCTGTAATTAAGATAGGAAATTACCGAAGTGCCGTCGGGCTTTTTCAGGTCGGAACCGAGCTTAGCGTAAATTTTATTGAAAGAAACGCCCACCGAAACGGTCAGGCCGAGTTCCTCTTTGACTGCGAGGCGTATAGTGTCGCCGACAAAGCGCAGATAGCCGTCGGAAAAGTGCCGTTCCCCGTCCGAATATACGTACATTTCGCCGCCGAACTTTGGCAATACGCGCAGGGAGCCCGTCAAATCCAGCCAACATTCGTCTATGCCGTAGCTCTCGATCAGGTCGGTATAGCGCGCATAGATTGCCTTTGCTTTTTCGGAATATTCGGCGTACTTACGGAAGTGCGGGCGGACGACGACGAGGTCGGGGCACTTCCTCTTTGCCTGCCAAACCGTGTCGCCCGTCTTTACGCCCTTACTCTTTGCCTCCTCGCTTTTGGCCAGCACTATGCCGTGCCTCTCCTCCTCGCTGCCGCACACAGCCACGGGAAGCCCGACGAGGTCGGGGTTGAGCCGCCGTTCCACCGAAGCGTAAAAGTTATTCAAATCGGAATGAATGACTATGCGTTCCATGCGCACATTATACCACTCCGCGTACGGCGTTTGCAACTAAGTTTTTCCGTCGATAATTTTATTGGTTTTTTTGCGGCAATGCGCTTGTAATTTGCGCGATTGTGCGCTATAATCTATGACAATAAAATATTCGGAGGAAATCATTATGATAGATAAGAAAATTGCCGAACTGATCAACGATCAGGTAAACAAGGAACTGTACTCGGGCTATCTCTATCTCGATATGGCCAACTACTATGAGGCGGAGGGCCTCGACGGCTTTGCGCATTGGTATCAAGTTCAAGCGCAGGAAGAGCGCGACCACGCCATGATGATGAGAAGATATCTAATCGATAACGGCGTGCGCGTGACCTTTGACGCCGTCGGCAAGCCCGACAAGACTTTCAAGGCGCACGGCGACCCCCTGAACGTAGGCTACGAGCACGAGAAATACGTTACCTCGCTTATAAACAATATCTATGCCGAGGCTTTCAAAATTCACGACTTCAAGACTATGCAGTTCTTGGATTGGTTCATAAAAGAACAGGGCGAGGAAGAAAAGAACGCAGAAGATATGATTAGAAAGTATGAGCTGTACGGCCACGACGCAAAGGGTCTGTATTCGCTCAATCAGGAGCTTTTGGGCAGAGTGTACACGGTTTCTACCACCGGCCCCGCAATGTAAAAAGGCTCGTCGGTTTCTTTTGCTTGAGGCGTTAATTATTTTTAAAACGGAAGCCCCGCGGCGTGTCGCCGCGGGGCGTTATTATCACTCTATTTCTTTGATTTCCAAATGAAATTTTTGTCCGTTGGGAAACGCTATTCGCAACCCCGTCCTGTCTGTCCTATAAGACGCTATCAATTCGTCCTTTATAATCGGCTTTAATAAATCAAGTAAAAACCACGGCGTAATTTTTTCGGGTTTCAGTTTTTCTTCTTCCGTTTCCACAGTTTTCTCACCGCCTATAAAACTACCAAAATGTTAGTTTTGAATATATGTTACTACCAATTTGGTAATATGTCAAGTAGGTAAGTAATTTTATGAAAACAAATTTAGGGCAAAGGCTTAAAGAATTACGAAAAGAAAATGCTTATACTCAAAAGCAGGTTGCCGAAAAGCTCGGAATAAAAGAGGTGACCTACCTGCACTATGAAAAGGAACAGCGCGAACCGCCGCTTTCACTGCTTGCCGACATTGCAAAGTTTTACGGCGTTTCGGTGGATTATCTTTTGGGTTTGTCCGATTATTAAAAAAATATTGCCCGCTAAATCAAGCGGGCAATTAAA
>CAZELQ010000011.1:10901-22258 GCA_964513195.1 uncultured Clostridia bacterium
AAAATATTGCCCGCTAAATCAAGCGGGCAATTAAATTATCGAGTACCGTGAAATAGGGGCGCACCTCTTCAACGCGTCATTGCGAGATTGCAAAGCAATCGTGGCAATCCAGAAGTAAAGCATTACTTATACGCAATAAACGTTCTCGTTCGTAGTAGTTTCTGCCGGATTGCTTCACTGCGTTCGCAATGACGATTGAAACGCCACTATGGCGGGGTTTGTCCGATTATTAAAAAAATATTGCCCGCTAAATCAAGCGGGCAATTAAATTATCGAGTACCGTGAAATATTCGCCGAAGGTTTTTGAACAGACCTCGGCGTTTTTTATCGTAACGCCCTCGCAGCGCAGCCCGACGAGCGCGAATGACATTGCCACTCTGTGGTCGCCGAAGGTTTCGATATCCGCCCCGTGCGGCGCAGACGGGTAAATAGTTACGCCGTCCTCCCGCTCCTCGCACCTGACGCCGAGTGCGGTGAGATTTTTTACTATCGCGGCAATACGGTCGCACTCCTGACCGCGTATATGGGCTACACCGCAGATTTCGGTAGGTCTGCTTAAAAAAGGCGCGACCGCCGCCATTGTCAGCGCTTGGTCGGAGAAAGCGGACATATCTATTTTGCCGCCGTCGAAGTTTTTTATTATTTCGGCAAACTTCATATCACCCTGCATAGTGTGCGGCATTATGCCGTTAACCGTGATTTGCGTGCCCAATATGCGGTTTGCCGCATAAAAGTACGCCGCCGCGGAGACGTCGGGCTCTATATCGTACCGTTTTGCGCTATAGCCTCCGAATACGGTATACTCCCCGCCGCTTTCCTCCACCGTCACGCCGAACGACCACATCATATCTATCGTCATATTGACGTAGTCCATTCCGTGAGTACCGGCCGTTATTATCTTTAAAGGTTTATTTGCGAGCACGCCCGCCATTAAAAGCGCGGAGAGAAATTGGCTGGACTTGGTTATATCGACGGTAACGCAGTCCGCGGGGTCGGAAGTGCCGCGCACCGTGAACGGGAAGCAGTACTCCCCGCCGTGAAAGACAAAGGTTGCGCCCAGCTTTTCCAGCGCGCCTATGAGCGCCTTTTGGGGGCGCCTCTGCATTTGCGGCGACGAAGTTACTTTAAACTCGCCGTCGGAGAGGGCAAGCATAGCCGTTATAAACCTCGCCGCCGTGCCCGCGCTGCCTACGTAAACCTCTGCGCTGTCAACGGGTAGCCTGCCCGAACAGCCTTCTATCTTTACGGTAGTGCCCTCAGCCTTGACCTCTATGCCGAGAGTCTGAAGCGCTTGGGCAAAGGTTCGGCAGTCGTCGGACATCTGGGCGCCGTAAAGCGTGCTTTCACCGTCCGCAAGCGCGGCGAGAAGCAGGGCGCGCGCCGTTATGCTCTTCGACCCCGGCACCGTCACCGCCGCTTTATTATTCTTTATTTTTCCGTAAACCGTCTTAACCTTATAGTCCATAACTTAATTCTCAATTCTCTCACTTTCTTCGTCTCAAAATGTCGCCGCCGTGGAGTTTGAAGGGGCAATTTATTTTGTAGATTTCCTGCACCAATTTGCAGTCGTCCACCATTTCCCCGTCGCTCTTTTCAGCCATTTCAACTTTGAAAGCTTTGCCGAAATTGTCGTCGGGGGAGAGCACCTCCAATACCTCGCCCACCTTAAATCTGCCGCGCATTTCCACAAGGGCAAAGCCGTCTCCGCCCGAGACGACGTTGGCGATATAATCGCAATCGCCCTTGGCCTGACTGTCCGAATAATTTACGGTGGCGTGATTTTCTCCCAGCATATAGGCCGTGGTGTAGTCGCGGTGGGCGGCGGTATTCAGCTCCCGCTCCACCTCCGCGTCGTACCCGCCGTCCATGCACCGTCTGTAGGCGTTTATCACGGTTGCGAGGTAATACCCGCTCTTCATTCTGCCCTCGATTTTAAAGGAGCACACGCCCGCCTCCGCCATTTTGTCGAGGTAGGCGGACATATTCAAGTCCTTGCTGTTGAAAATGTAAGTGCCCCGCCCGTCCTCTTCCACGGGCATATAGCCGCTCTCCGCGCCGCAGTCGCTCTTTTTGACCGCGTAGTTCCAGCGGCAAGCCTGCACACACTCGCCGCGGTTGGAGGGTCGGCCCGTAAGATAATCGGAGAGCAGGCATCTGCCCGAATAGGAGATACACATTGCGCCGTGAACGAACGCCTCGAGTTCGATATCGGGCACGAAGTCGTGAATTTCGGCTATTTCGTTCAGGGAGAGCTCGCGGGCGAGTATCGCCCTGTCGGCGCCCAGCTCCCGCCAGAATTTAACGGCGTATTTGTTGGTGAGGTTTGCCTGTGTGGAGATATGCACCGGTAGCTTCGGCGCCGCCTTTTTGCAGGCGTAAAATACGCCGCTGTCCGAGATAATCGCCGCGTCAACCCCGATTTCGCAGAGATATTTAAAATAGTCGCCGAGCGCGGAAAAATCCGCGTTTTTGGCAAAGATATTGGCGGTAACGTACACCTTTTTATTCAGGGAGTGCGCAAGATTTACAGCCTCTTTCAGCTGTTCGCCGTCGAAGTTGTCGGCAAACGAGCGCAATGAAAACGCCTTGCCGCCTATGTAAGCCGCGTCGGCTTTAAAATAGAATGCGGTTTTGAGTTTTTCATAGCTACCCGCGGGAGCAAGCAATTCTACTTTCATTTGTTCCTTTCCAATTCAATCCCTCCGGTTAGAAGCGAGCAGTTCAAGGAGCACGAGGAAAACCCGCCACCCCATCGGCTTCTCCCTCCGATTAGATACAAGCAAGAGCAGGAGCGGAAGCGCAGACCCGCAGGGAGTGTACAATGAAGTACACGACCAAGGGCGAGCATTTCGCGCCCGCCCACGCTCGCGTGGTCGCACGAGCGTAGCGAAGTACGAACTATTGCGCTGTATATAAGCGGAGAAGCAAAATGCGAAGCTTATAATCGGAGAAGTTATTTCTTTACACTTAAAGCTACGCCGTTGCCGACGTCTATTATGGTGGTTTCGAGTTCGGAATCGCCCGTTACGGCTCCGATATATTCCATTATGTGCTCAACCAGCATTTTACGCTTTTTGGGAGCTTCCGCCTCGCCGTTGACCCAACCGTAGAGGAGGACGTCGTCGGCAAATATCACGCCGCCTGCATTCAACAGCCGCTTGAGTTGCGGTAAATATTTAACGTACTGCACTTTCGGACCGTCGAGGAATATAAAATCATATGAATCGGCGAGAGCGGGCAACACTTGCGCCGCGTCGCCCGTGATAACGGTTGCGCGTTCAGCCATATGTGCGGCGGCGAAATTGGCCTCCGCCTCCCTCGCAAAATCGGCGTTGAGCTCCACGGTAGTCATATGCGCCGCCGTGCAATGTTCCAGCAAACATATGCCCGAAACGCCGATTGCCGTGCCGATTTCGAGAATTTTCTGCGGTTTTGCCATTTTGGCGCATATGCACAAGAACGCAAGCGTTTCGTCCGAAGAAACGGGTATATTGCGCTCGAATGCACTTTTTCTTAAATCGTTTACCAAAGGCGAAAAAGTGAATTTATTCAGTTTGAACGTGCGCGACGCCCTTTCCGGCTTAGACGTGTCGTTGTGTGCATAAGTAAAATCTTTTTCCATATTTCGAAAATGTAGAATGCAGAATGCAGAATTAAGAATTAAAGGTCAAATTATTTTAAATAATATTCCTTATTTTTATTGGGCTACTGTCATTATGAGGAGCGTAGCGACGTGATAATCCCAAATTACGAAGTCTGACAGCTTAAGACTTCTGGATTGCCACGGCAACAAGTTGCCTCGCAATGACGCGGGTGGTAATAATTCTGAATTCTTAATTCACCCCTCCCCCTCCCTTTGGTTAGAAGCGAGCAGCTCAAGGAGCGCGAGGAAAACCCGAAGGAGTTTACACAGAAGTAAATGACTGAGGGTTGCCGCAGCACGACGCCGAAATGCGAAGCTTATAAACAGAGAAGCAACTCTTCAGAGTTCCACTACTACGGGCACCACCATCGGCGACTGCTTAGTCTTTTTCAAAAGGTAATTTCTGAGCGCCTTTTTGATAACGCGCTTGAGCTCGTCCACGGTGCCGCGGGAAAGGTCGTAGCTCTCGATTGCGCGGTTAATCACCTCGCGCATTTCCCTGTTATAGTCGTGATGAAAATCGAAGACGAAGCCGCGCGAATTTATGGCGGGCTCCCCCACCACCTCGCCGCCCGAGACGGCGACTGAAACTATGAACAGCCCCTCCTCGGACAGCTGCCGTCTGTCCTGCATTACGACCGAGGCCTTTTCGTCCTCTATGCCCTCGCCGTCAATCAGGCGGGAACCCGAGGGAACGTCGGCAAGCCTGCGAATATATTTGCCCGTAACTTCGAGGCAATTACCTATGTCCGCGAGGAAAATATTGCTCTCCTTCATACCCAGACTCTGCGCCAGAACTGCGTGCTTTTTCAGGTGACGGTATTCGCCGTGCACGGGTACGAAAAACTTGGGCTTTAAAAGGGTGTGCATTATTTTGTGCTCTTCCTGACAGGCGTGGCCCGAAACGTGGATTTTTTCCAAGCTCTCGTAGACCACCTCCGCGCCGAGGTGATAGAGCTTGTTTATGACGCCGTAAATACCCCTTTCGTTGCCGGGAATGGGCGAAGCGGAAATTATTATCGTATCGTTGGCGCCCACCGAGATTGCGGGATTTTCGCCGTTGGCCATTCTGGTAAGGGCGCTCATCGGCTCGCCCTGACTGCCCGTGCAGACAATCACAAGCTCGTCGTCGCGCAGATTTTTGGTCTTTAAAATGTCGACGAGAACGCCGTCGGCAATGGACATTTCTCCTATCTTTTCGGCGGCGTCGACTACGTTTAACATGCTCCTGCCGTTGAGCGCAACCTTGCGCTTATACTTTACCGCAAGGTCTATTATCTGTTGGAGTCTGTGCACGTTGGAAGCAAAGGTAGCAATTATAATCCGCCTCGAAGAATTTTCGGCGAACAGCCTGTCCAGCGTCGTGCCGACCACCGTTTCGCTCATGGTAAACCCGGGACGCTCTATATTGGTGCTTTCGCCGAGATATAAAAGCACGCCCTTACTGCCTATATCGGCGATAGCTTTCAGATTTATGGGGTCGCCCGCGACGGGGGTCAAGTCGATTTTGAAGTCGCCGCTGTGGAAGATTACGCCCTGCGGCGTGTGTATGCAGAGGGCGACCGCGCCCGCTATGGAGTGGTTTACGTTTATAAATTCCACCTTGAAACAGCCCGCCTGATAGGTCTGTCCGGGAGCGACTACCGTCTCCTTCACGTTGTTTAAACGGTGCTCGCGCAGCTTGTTGTCGACAAGCGCCAGAGTAAGCTTAGTGCCGACTATGGGAACGTTGACCTCCTTTAAAAGATAGGGAACGCCGCCTATATGGTCCTCGTGACCGTGCGTTAAAAATAACGCTTTAAGCTTCTTCTTGTTTTCGACGAGATAGGTTACGTCGGGCGCGACGAGGTCGATACCCGGCGTTTCCTCGGTGGGAAAGGTTATACCTGCGTCGATTACGATTATGTCGTCGCCGCACTCTAAGGCGGTCATATTCTTGCCGATTTCGCCAACGCCGCCCAAAAAAATTATTTTTACGGCGTTTTTGGGCGAAGTTTTGGGAATTTTAACGGGTTTTTCCGCCTTGGCCGCGCGGACGGGTTTGTCCGCTCCGGCGGGCTTGACCGCGCGTTCGTTCTTTTGCGGCTTCTTGTTTTTTCCGGATTCGTCCTTTACTTTTTTTTGTTTATTCCGATTGTTTTTTACGGACTGCGCACCGCTCTCTGTCTGACGGAGCGCTTCCTTTTTGCGCGGCTTTCTTATTTTTTCCGCGCCGCTGTTTTCCTTTTCCATTATATATAATTCCTTGTTTTCGATATTCGTAGTATTAAAGGGGGTCACCTAACGCGCACCCCCTTTTTTGTCTTTTGTAAATAAAAATCATTTTGCGGCGGTAATCGCCGCGATTGAGATTGGTTAATTCGTAACGTAGAATCAAAGGCCGTATTATCTGAAATTTTTTACACCGTTTGGGGGATCCCCCCGAAAGGCTCGGGATGACCGCGTTAAACGGACTCCGTTTGGGGGCGGAGAAGCTTACTTCTTGCTGACGTCCTTAACCAACCCGTCCTCAATCAACTCTTCGATAGTTTCGTAAGGATACATAGCGGCGTAGTCACGCTCTGCGACGGTGCGTTTTTCGCCGTTGCGGCGGCGGAGCATTTCGTCTATAAGCCTAATGGCTTTCTTTACGCCGAGAGGGCTTTTTATCTTGACCATCATGGGCGTGCCGTGCATGGACTTGTTGTCCGAAACGTCGGCGTGGTGATATACCGAAACTGCAAACTCGTTGGGGTCGAGCGCGAGATACAGGCACAGCGTCTTGCCCCTTATTTTAAATCTTGCAATGGTCTCTCTGCCCTTATTGAAGCGCTCTGCGCCCCAAGCGACGTTGGAGTTGACTTTCTTATAGGAAAGAAGCGCCGTCTTTACCTGTCCGTAATATGTTTTCTGCTCGTCGGTGCCCTGAATAATTCTGGCGATGAACGAACGGTTGTACTTCATCATATTTGCGAAGTCCACGCCGCCGGACATTCCGTCCATACCGTCCATACCGTCGGGCATAATCTCGGCCTCGGAGGGGGTCTCCTCCAACTCTTCGACTATCTCCCCGATTACTTCGTCCTCCGCAGCCTCTTCCGCAGGCTCCCCGGTAACTATATCGCTTACGGTAACGAGTTCTTCCTCGGCGGGCTCTTCGACGACCTCTTCGACGGCTTCGGTAACCGCGCTTTCGGTATTGGTTACAGCCGCTACGGCAACGCCCGCAAGGAGCATTCTCTTAATCTCGGCGATATCTTCGTCGACGCGGTTAAAGCGCTCGCCGTATTCGTCCTTGATGCCGTTCATCTCTTCGGTTACTCTGGAATAGCGTTCCTCGGCGTCCTTGTTTATCTCCCCGGAAACGCTCTCCGATATGCGCCCTACGCCCTCTTCGTCTATCACGATATCGAAGTCGCTGTCGGCCTGACTTTCGATAATCTTCTCGGAAACGGAGGAGGCGATGACCTCGGAGTCGATAACGGGGGTCGAGGGCAATGCGGGAATTATACCGGCGATAACCTTGTCGGCAATGTCCGCGCTGTCAACCTCGGGCATATAATTGGAGAGAATGGCCGCGGCCTTGTCGGCAAGCACGTCCTCGTTGATGTCCGCGGTGACCGCGAGCTTTTCGGAAATGGCCTTGGCGAGCTCCTCGGAGTCGATTTCGGCCGCCGTACCCGCCATGAGCGAGGGGGACAGCTTTTCCAAAATGGCGTTTGCGAGCTTGTCGTAATCGAGCTTGTCTTCGACAGCCTCCGCAAGGGAATTGCAGCCGTCGTCGTCGACGGTTATTTCAAATTGCTCGGGAGAGATAGTACCCACGCGCTTCGCAACGCAATCGGCAATCTCGTCCGAATCTATCGCGTCGGAGAGGTTCTTTACGACCGCGGAAGCAATCAACTCGTCCGAAAGAGAGAAATTGAGGCGGGAAGCGATATCTTCGGCGAGCGCCTGCTCGTCGATATTTGCCTGTAATACAGGCGCCTCCTGCTCCTCCCTGATTCTCTCGGCCACGGTCTCGGCGATTCTCTCCTCGCTGACGGCCTCGGCGGGCTCGTACTTGGGAATGACGATCTTGTCGGCAACCTTTCTGGAGAGCTCCTCGACGTCGAGGTCGACGCCCTCGGCCGCAACGGTCTGGGGTATTATAATCTGCTCGGCCACGCGGGCGGCGATATAGTCGGCCGACACGGGCTCCTGTACGTTGACGATCTCGGCAATTTTTTCCGCGAGCAAGTCGTAGTCAAGCTCGGCCTGAACGGAAACGGGCTCTGCGTAAGCGGTGGCGGCTGTCTCCTCCGTGGCGGCCGCAAGCGCGGGAAGATTCTGGGCGATTTTCTTTGCGAGCCGGTCGTAGTCTACTTCCTCTGCGACAGCCTGAGGTATATAGAGGCGCTTAGCCACGGCGAACCCGAGCTCGTCGTAGTCGATTTCGGCAGGAGCGCCGTTGAGCTTGCCCGCAAGAGCTTCGGTGTCGATTTGCCCGAGCTCGGCTTCGGGAATGATTATCTTGGAGGCCACGCGGGAGGAAAGGTCGTCCACGTCGATACCGCCCGTGGCGTACATTTCCGAGGGAAGCTTTTTGATGAGCCTGACCAGCGTGACGCACACGCCCTCGAGCTGGGCGGACAGATAGTTGATATCTTTCTTCAGCTTGGCGTTCTCCTCCGTTATTCTGCGGAGGACGGCGTCGCTTGAAGAATTGGCCACACGCGCCTCCAATCCGGCAGTCTGCTTGGCGAGCGCGTCCATCTTGGAAAGAATAAGATCGGCCTTGGTCAGTTTGTTAACATCACCCATTTTTCACACCTCTGAAAATTCGATAAAGCGCCGTAAACGCCAAAATGCCCGTTAATTCGGGTATATGTGCGCGCCTACACCCACCATATATATAAAATATACCTGTTAATTAGTTTACAACAATTTTGCGCGATTGTAAATACAAATAACCACTTTTTTTGCGAATATGTCAAAATTTTTTTATTACGGCAAATTTTTTTATTGTTATGCAAAATAGTTGTATATTTTTGCACAATGTTGTATAATAACAGCAATTTAATTCATTTTTATTCGGCAAGACGGTATAAAAAATGAATAGTATTAAAACAAAAAAGCAAGTAAATCTTTAAAAGAGGTAATAATATGAGAGTTTACAATTTTGCAGCCGGCCCCTCCACCCTGCCCCTCGAAGTGCTTAAAAAAGCGCAGGCGGAGTTTTTGGATTTTGCGGGAACGGGTATGTCCGTAACCGAGATTTCGCACAGAGACAAAGCCTACGAGGCGGTCGTAAGGGAGGCCGAAACGCTGGTAAGAGAGCTTTTGGGCGTACCCGAAGATTACGCGGTCATATTCGTTCAGGGCGGCGCGAGCACGCAGTTTGCGGCCGTGCCCTTAAACCTTATGCACTCGGGCGTTGCCGACTATATAGTCACGGGCAACTTTGCGAAAAAGGCATGGCAGGAGGGTCAGATTTACGGCGTTGCCAACAAGATAGGCGACAGCTCCGACAAGACCTATACCTACATTCCGGACGTCGACGCGCTCAACTACACCGACGGCGCGGATTACGTACACATAACCTCCAACAACACGATATTCGGCTCACGCTATTCCAAGTTCCCCAAGTGCGCGGCGCCGCTGGTCGCCGATATGTCGTCCGAGATTTTCTCCCGCGAGATAAACGTGGCCGACTTCGGCGTCATCTATGCCGGCGCCCAGAAAAACCTCGCCCCCGCAGGCGTGACGATAGTCGTCGCAAAGCGTTCGCTTATCCAAGAGCCGCTTAAAATTTGCCCCACCATGCTCAAGTGGAAGGTGCAGGACGAGAACGGCTCGCTGTACAATACTCCCCCCGCATTTTCCATTTATATGGCCTGTCTCGTTCTGCGCGACCTCAAGGCAAAGGGCGGCGTAAAGGCCATGAACGAGGTAGACGTATACAAGGCAAATTTGCTGTACGATTTCATCGATAATTCCAAGCTGTACAAAAACTACGTTCAGCCCGAGTTCCGCTCCATAATGAACGTGCCCTTCGTGACGGGCAGCGAAGAGCTGGACGCAAAATTCGTGCAGGAGGCAAAAAAGGCCGGCCTCGTATCGCTTAAAGGTCACAGGCTGGTCGGCGGCATGAGAGCTTCAATCTACAACGCTATGCCCGTAGACGGCGTTAAGGCGCTGATAGAGTTCATGAAAAAATTCGAAACGGAGAACAAATAAATGGCAGATATACTTAAACTAAACGCGATTTCGCCCCTTGCGGACGACGTTTTCGCGGGCTGTAATTACGGCGATAAAGTAGAGAATCCCGACGGCATTATGGTGCGCTCGGCGGCTATGGCCGATTACCCCGTAGGCGACAAGCTTCTGGCGGTCGCACGGGCCGGCGCAGGCACAAACAACATACCCTCGGCGGAGTACGCCAAAAAGGGCATAGTCGTATTCAACACCCCCGGCGCGAACGCCAACGCCGTAAAGGAGCTCGTTATTTGCGAGCTGTTTTTAGGCGGCAGAAAAATCGTGGACGCAATCGATTGGGTTAAGGGCTTAAAGGGCGACGAAAACCTCTCCAAGACGGTGGAAAAGGGCAAGTCGTCGTTCGTCGGCGGCGAAATTTTAAATAAGACGCTGGGCGTTATAGGTCTGGGCGCGATAGGTATAGCCGTCGCAAACTCGGCGTGCGCTCTGGGAATGAAGGTGGTCGGCTGCGACCCCTACCTCTCCACGGCAAACGCGCTCCTTTTAAATCCCGACGTAAAGGTCGCCGCCACCCGCGAGGAGGTGTATAAGGCTTCGGACTACGTTACCGTACACGTACCCCTCACCCCCGACACAAAGGCAATGTTCAACGCGGAGACGATTGCGCAGATGAAGGACGGCGCGGTGCTTATAAACAACTCGAGAGGCGAGCTGGCGGACAGCGCCGCGGTAATTTCCGCGCTGGAAAGCGGCAAGCTGGCGCGCTATATAACCGACTTCCCCTCTTCCGACCTCATCGGCGTTAAAAACGCCATATGCGTGCCCCATTTGGGTGCGAGCACGCCCGAAGCGGAGGACAACTGCGCGGTTATGGCGGCCAAGCAACTCATGGATTATATAGAGAACGGTAACATCGTCAACAGCGTCAACTACCCCGCCGTAAGCGGCCCCAAGACGGGCGCGGCAAGAATATGTATTCACCACTACAACGTGGCGAACATGATTGCCTCGTTCACTTCTGCGGTCTCCGCAGAGGGCATTAACATAGACAGTATGGCCGACAAGTCCAAGGGCGATTTCGCATACTGCTTAATCGACGTCGACGGCAAGGTTCCTGACGGGCTGATAAAGACTATCGCGGCCATAGACGGCGTAATTAAAGTGAGAGTCGTTTAAGGCGCGCGCGTTAAAAATTTTGTGAATATTTAATAGGGCCTCCGTACATAATGATAAAAAAAGTACGGAGGCTTTTTTATATGTCAAAGTCAAAAAACAAAGTGCGCAAACTGACAGACGAACAATACAACGAATATATAGCTACGCTGAAGGACGACCCGGCGCTCTACAACGCGGACGGGAGCGTATTCGTTCCCGAACAGATAGATAACAAACGGAGCGAAAAGAAACAAGGGGAGTAAAATAATTTCTCGTCGGATTTATTTTTCAAGCCGTTGAAAAATAAATCGACGAAATTAAAGTAATATGCATATCACTCCGCCCTTGCCCTCGTTCACTATTCTGGTAATAGTGCGGCGCA
>CAZELQ010000012.1:0-20283 GCA_964513195.1 uncultured Clostridia bacterium
TGCTTTACCGTCTGGATTGCTGCGGTCGCGTTGCTCCCTCGCAATGACGATTGATTAGATAAATTTCAATTTATCGGGCAGTTAAATATTTTTCAGATTGCATTTCTCTATAAAAATAAAGTCGAACTACTTTTTTTAATAGTTCGGCTTTTTCAATACAAAAAATAACGTAAGCCGAATTTGGTTCAACTTACGTTATGATTGGTGCACCATAAAACAACGGCAGGCATTAGCCTGCCGTTGTTTTATTTTATTAGGTCGTCAACCTATAATTTATTTATATCAAAATATTTTTAAGTTAAGCCGCATTTTCTTTGGTTATTTTTTTATAGGCGAAGAAATCGAATACGGTAAGCGTCAGGGCGAATGAGCCCAAAGCTGCGACAATCAGCCCCAAGCAAACCAAATCTTCTTCCAAAACCGAAACGTGAAACCCGTACTCTATTATGCAACCCACGCAGACGGCGACGACGGCCATAACTATGCAAGAAACCACCGATTTGACTGCGTTGTATTAAAGCGATTATATCACATTTTTCGAAATCGTCAATTACATTCCGGATTTTTGCTCATACTGCTATTATGAAAAACACTTCGGTATGGCAGGCAAAAAGGCGGAGCTTTCCGTCACTCAAGACAAATTTAGCACGGGAAAACGTGGTTATAGGCGGCGGAATGGCCGGATTTTTAGCCGCGTTCAGATTGTGGGAGGAGGGTAAACAGGTTACGCTGTTGGAGGCCGATAAACTATTTTACGGCACTACGGGCAAGAGCACTGCGAAGATAAGCTGTAACCAGGAAGTCGCCTATTACGTTCTCTATGAAAAATACGGCGAAACGGCAGCTAAAAATTATTACTCGTCGCAGAAATACGGACGGAAAAAAATTTTGGAGCTGATTGAAAAATACAAAATCGACTGCGACCTTAAAGAGGCCGCAAGCTATATTTTTGCATACGACGACTGCGACCTTAAACAAAATTTCAGGCTGCTAAAGAAATTCGGAGCTGACTGCGGACTATGTGAAATAGACGTGGGCGGCAAAACGCGGCGCGCCCTTAAAATGAACGGCGAGTATATGTTCGACCCGTTGAAATTTTTGAGCGGACTGCCCGCACAGTTTGAAATTTTCGAGCACACGCGCGCCGTCGATATAGATTGCGACAAAAAAATAATACGCACCGACGGCGGCAACGTAGTTGCCGAAAACATTATCATAGCCACCCACTACCCCATAATCAATACGCACGGCGGCTATATTTTAAAACTCAGGCAATCCGAATCGTATCTTGCCGCAACCGACGCAACCTTGACGGACGATATGTATCTCGACCTGAAAAACGACGGACTTACGGTACGCCCCTACACGGGCGGAACGATTATAGGCGGCGGCGACCACCGCACGGGGCGGCGCGAAAAGGCAGACAGATTGGCCATTTTGCGCGGCTACGCAAAGGAGCGTTTCGGCACGGAAAATCTGACCCATTTCTGGAACGCAGAGGACGTTATGACTGCCGACGGTATGCCTTGCTGTGGCAAATATTGGGCTCACGCCGACGGCATTTACGTAATTACGGGCTTTAATAAGTGGGGTATGACCAACTCCGCCGTTTGCGCCGATATAATTTGCGATACTCTTCTCGGCAGAGAAAACGCCTACGCTTCGCTTTTTTCGCCCCAACGCAGAATAAGGGGCGGCATAGCAGATTACGCGATAAACGCCGTAACGACGCTTACGGACGTCATTTTGGGTTATTTCAGAATCACGTCGAAATCGGTTTACGATATACCCCAAGGGCGCGGTGCGGTAGTCCGCTATAATGGTAAAAAGCGCGCTGTATACAGAGATAATAACGACAAGCTGTACGTTATCGGCAGCATGTGCCCGCACATGCACGGCGAACTGAAATGGAACGCCTCGGCAAACTGCTGGGAATGCCCCTGCCACGGGTCGCGTTTCGATAAATACGGAAACATAATAAACGAACCGGCAACCAAGTGCTGTAAATGCCGTATTGACGAAATATAAATAAAAAGGGCGGAGAATTTTTCTCCGCCCGTACTTATTCCGAAAAGGGAAAGGGAAAAAGAAATTCCCTCCCATATTTTATCTCCACCCTGCCGTTGAGCCTGTTTATAAGCGAGGAATTAAAAGCTTCCTCCTTTTCCTTTTTTACTGCGGCGGTGAATATTACCCGATCCGAATATTCGGTATTCGTCAACGTACACTCGTTTTCCGAGAAATATCTTATTGCCGCGTCGGTAAGCGGGTAATCGACGGTATAGGCGTTCTCAACGCAGGGTTGATAACATACCTTTTTCGCCGCGGAAAGGTTTTCGGCAACGCATCCCGAATACGCGCGCACAAGTCCGCCCGCGCCCAGCTTTATACCGCCGAAATATCTTGTGACCACTACCGCCGTCTGCTTTAAATTCTGCGCCCTGACGACCTCGAGCATGGGCATACCGGCCGTTCCCTGAGGTTCGCCGTCGTCCGAAAAGCGAAGAAAGTTTCCCTTTTCGTCGGCGACGTAGGCGTAACAGTTGTGCGTTGCGTCCCCGTATCGTTCACGTAAGGCAGCGATAAACGCCTTTGCAGCTTCCTCTCCCCCAACGTGCGCGGAGGTCGTGATAAAGCGTGATTTTTCTATAATCTTTTCGGTTACCGTTTCACCCGAAACGGAAAGATAGCCCTGCACGATATTTCCCATATCAGACAAGCTTAACTTTGATATGGATTTTTTTACCCTTATGAACGACGTCGCCGCTCTTTACGGGCGCGTTGATATCGGTAACCTTTTGGTCGTTTACGGAAACGCCGCCCTGCTGAATAAGCCTGCGCGCTTCTCCGTTTGACGAACAGATTTTCGCCGCTACGAGAACGGGAATAACGGTTGCCGTATCGACCTTGATTTCGGTCTCGGGCAAATCGTCGCAGGAGCCGCCGAAAGCCGCCCTCGCCTGCGCCTGCGCCGAAAGAGCCTTTTCTTCGCCGTGGACGAGCTTCGTAAGCTCGAAAGCGAGAATTTCCTTCTTCTCGTTTATGCGGCCGTCATCCCACGCCTCCATTGCTTTTATCTCATCGAGAGGAATGAAAGTGAGCATTTTAAAGCACTTCATCACGTCGGCGTCGTCTACGTTGCGCCAATACTGGTAAAACTCATAGGGCGAGGTCTTATTTTCGTCCAGCCAGACGGCGCCCTTTGCCGTCTTGCCCATCTTTTTGCCCTCGCTGTTCAATAGCAGGGTTATGGTCATGGCGTAAGCGTCCTTGCCCGTCTTTTTTCTTATAAGCTCGGTGCCGCCCAGCATATTAGACCACTGGTCGTCACCGCCGAACTGCATATTGCAACCGTACTTTTCGCTCAGATAATAGAAGTCGTACGACTGCATTATCATATAGTTGAACTCGAGGAAGGAAAGCCCCTTCTCCATGCGCTGTTTATAACATTCGGCACGCAGCATATTGTTGACCGAAAAGCAAGCGCCGACGTCGCGCAGCAGCTCTATATAATTGAGCTTTAAAAGCCAATCTGCGTTGTTGACCATTATCGCCTTATCGTCGCCGAACTCTATAAAGCGCTCCATCTGCTTTTTAAAGCACGCGCAGTTATGCCCGATAATCTCGGGGGTCAGCATAGAACGCATATCCGTTCTGCCCGAGGGGTCGCCTACGTAGCCGGTGCCGCCGCCTATAAGAACGACGGGCTTATTGCCCGCCATCTGAAGCCTTTTCATCAGACAAAGCGCCATGAAATGCCCTACGTGCAGACTGTCCGCCGTGGGGTCGAAACCTATATAAAAGCGCGCGCCGCCGCCGTTTATAAGCTCTCTTATTTCCTTTTCGTCCGTAACCTGCGCGATAAGTCCGCGCTCTTTAAGCTCTTCGTAAATTTCCATTTATGCACCTGCGTCGTCCGGTTGATTAAAAAGAGTATATCAACAAATCGCCGGCTTTGCAAATGATTATCGTCAATCGGTGAAAAAATCTTCGCTGTTTAAGCTTCCCCGCGCCTTTTCTATGGCGCGTTTTTCTATTCTGGACACGTAAGAACGGGAAATCCCCAGCTTTTTCGCAACCTCTCTCTGCGGCATGGGCACGCCGTCGTCCAGCCCGTAGCGCATACAGATTATCGTATATTCCCGAACGTTTAAAATACCCTTTAGCAGCGAGACGAATTTTTCTTTCTGAATATTCTTTTCCACTTTGGAAAAGACGCTCTCCTCCTTTTCGGCGAGCAAATCCATAACCGTGAGCTCGTTGCCGTCCTTGTCGGTGCCCACGGGGTCGTTTAAGGAGACGGAATTTTTATATTTTTTACTCGAACGTATCAGCATTAAAATTTCGTTTTCTATACAGCGGGCGGTGTAGGTTGCAAGCTGGGTACCCTTGCCCTCCTGATATGTATTTATGGCCTTGATCAGACCGATTGAGCCTACCGACAAGAGGTCGTCGGTTTCGGCCGCGCCCGTATACTTTTTTACTATGTGCGCGACAAGGCGCATATTGTGTTTTACGAGTAAATCTCTTGCATTTTTATCGCCCGCGCGGGCGAGAGCGAGATATTTTTTTTCCTCATCGGGCGGCAAAGGCTTTGGGAAAGTTCCCTTTTGCTTGACAAGACCCGTGAAGATAAAAATCCTCGATAGCAACATTCCGACAACATCAAAAAACATAAGCTGTTCACCCCTTAAAAGAAATCAGTTGAGTTTAATAGCTTATGTTTTTGACAGGTTGTACTATTCTGTTTTATTTTACGTTTTCCGGCAAAATCAATCCAATTCGAACGCACCCGTGTAGAGCTGATAATATTTGCCTTTCTGCGCTATAAGCTGTTCATGGCTGCCGCGCTCTATTATCTCGCCCTGCTCCAACACCATTATCGCGTGGCTGTTCTTTACCGTGGAAAGCCTGTGCGCTATTACGAATACCGTCCTACCCTCCATCAATTTGTCCAAACCTTGCTCTATGAGCTTTTCGGTACGCGTATCGATAGACGACGTCGCCTCGTCGAGTATCAGCACGGGGCACTCCGAAACCATTGCGCGGGAAATGGCAAGCAGTTGCCTCTGTCCCTGCGAAAGGTTGGCGCCGTCGCCGTGTATCATTGTGTGATACCCCTCGGGCAGGTGCACGATAAAGCTGTCCGCATTTGCAAGCTTGGCGGCCTGTATGCACTCCTCGTCGGTAGCGTTCAGCCTGCCGTAACGTATGTTGTCCATTACAGTTCCGGTAAACAGGTGGGTGTCCTGCAAAACTATACCCAAGGAACGGCGCAGGTCTGACTTTTTAATGTCGCGTATGCTTATACCGTCGTAGGTAATTTCGCCCGACTGAATATCGTAGAAACGGTTTATTAAGTTGGTTATCGTCGTCTTGCCTGCGCCCGTCGACCCGACGAAGGCAATCTTCTGGCCGGGCTTGGCGTAGAGGCTTATGTGTTTTAAAATAACTTTTTCGTCGGTATAACCGAATACGACGTCGTTGAAGCGAATGTCGCCTTTAAGAGGAATATACTCGAAGCCGCCGTCCGCAAGAGGCCTCTTCCACGCCCACTCGGAGGGCGCGCTCTCGCCGTAGGTCAAGGTGACGTTACCGCCCAAGTCCTCGGGCTCCGTGTCAACCATTTCGAAAATTCTCTCCGCTCCGGCAAGCGCCATTACGATTGCGCTGAATTGCTGGGCGACCTGCATTACGGGCATATTGAACTGACGGGCGTACATAAGAAAAGCAACGAGCATACCCGCCATAACCGCCATACGGTTTTCGGTGGAAAGGTTCATTACGCTGCACCAAATCGAGAGAAGCCCTTTCTCGCCCGCAAAAGCTATAATGAGTACGCCGACGAGGGCAACCAAAACGTATTGAAGATAGCCGAGATTGTTGTTTACGGGTCCCATTAAGAAGGCGTAAGTATTCGCCTTACTGCCCGCTTCGTTCAGTTCGTCGTTGAGCTTTTTGAAACCCTCGCGCGCTTTTTGCTCGTGGCAGAATACCTTTATTACCTTTTGCCCCTCGGTCATCTCCTCGACGTAGCCGTTGAGGTTGCCGAGAGCGTGCTGGTGGGCGACGTAGTGTTTGGCCGATCTGCCGCCTATAAACTTTACGGTGAAAATTATAACCACGAGAACGGCGAGAACGACCAACAGCAACGTGAAGCTGTACATAAACATAAACACAAAGACCGCCACAAGCGTTATTGCCGACGAGATAATCTGCGGTATGGTCTGCGTTAAAAGCTGACGCATCGTGTCGATATCGTTGGTATATAGGCTCATTAAATCGCCGTGGGTGTGGGCGTCGAAGTACTTCAACGGGAGGGTCTGCATTTTGGCAAACATCTCGTCACGCATCTTTTTAAGCGTACCCTGCGCGATGTACATCATGATTAGATTGTACGCGAAAGACGAAACGGCGCCCGCAAGGTAAATAGCGCCCATAATGGCGACGTTGGTATATATCAGCTGCAAATCCGCCGCTTTCTGGTGATCTATTAGCTCCTGTATTATAACGGAAACTCTCGATGCCGCCGTAACGTTGGCTATCGAAGCAAGAAACACGAAGATTACTACGAATACAGTCGCCAATTTGTTGCGCGAAAAGGCATACTTTATAAGTCTGCCGAACGTTTTCATGGGAGTTTTTGCGCGCTTACCGCTGCCTCTGTCAAGACCTGATTCCGGCATCGTCGTCACCTCCCTCGGTTTTTTCTTCGGGGTCTTCGCTTCCCTTCATCTGCGATTCGTACACTTCTCTGTATATCTCGTTCGATGCAATCAACTCGTCGTGCGTGCCGATAGCGTTTATTCTGCCGTCGTCAAGCACGATTATCTCATCGGCGTCCTGCACGGAAGCGATGCGCTGCGCTATGATAATTTTAGTCGTTTCGGGCGCATGCGCTCTGAGCGCCTCCCTGATTTCCGCGTCGGTCTTGGTATCGACGGCCGAGGTTGAATCGTCGAAAATTATTATCTTCGGTTTCCTGAGCATTGCGCGTGCAATGCAAAGCCTCTGCTTTTGTCCGCCCGAGACGTTTACGCCGCCCTGCCCCAAATCGTATTCGTAGCCGCCGGGCAGTCTGTCGATAAATTCGTCGGCGCAGGCCTGTTTTGCGGCGAGCTTTAAATCCTCGTCGGAGGCGTTTTCGTCGCCCCAGCGCAGATTTTCGGCAATCGTGCCCGAAAAAAGCACGTTCTTTTGCAGAACCATGGCCACGCTGCTGCGGAGAGCGTCGAGGCTGTATTCCTTTACGTCGACGCCGCCGACCTTGACCGTTCCCTGAGAGGTGTCGTAGAGCCTCGGAATGAGCGACACGAGCGAAGATTTACCCGAACCCGTAGCGCCTATTATACCCACCGTTTCGCCCGAACGTATTTTAAGCGTTACGTCCTTTAAAACGGCGACGTCGGCTTTTTGGGAATAGAAGAAATCGACGTCGTCGAACTCTATCGAACCGTCCTTAATTTCGGTGACGGGGTTTTTCGCCTTGGGCAAGGTCGTCGTTTCGTTCAAGACTTCGCATATACGGTCGGCCGAACCCTTTGAAAGTGAAATGAAGTTAAGGCTCATTGCCACCATCATTACGCCCGAAAGAATTTGCGCCGAATACTGTATTAGCGTCTGTATTTCCTTAGGCTGAATGTAGCCGAACGTGATATTGCCGACGAACATATTGGAACCGAGCGTCAAAATTATGATATTGACGACGGTCATTATAAGCGTAACGGAGGGCGTCATCAGTGCGAGTATTCTCTCCGCCTTAACCGAATATGTATAGACGTCGTTCGAGGCCTTGCGCATTTTATCGATTTCTCTCTGCTCGCGCACGTAGGATTTAACTACCCTTATGGCGGTCAAATCCTCCTGAACTACCGAATTCAGGTCGTCGTACTTTTTGAACATGGTACGGAAATGGGGCACGACCTTATACATGCAAATTGCGATTATGACGCCGAGCACCAGCGCCGCGCTTCCGAATATAGCCGCCATAAACGGCTCCAATACTATCGTCATTATAATCGACGAAATAAACAGCACGGGGGCGCGCACCAACATTCTTATGCACATCTGATAGGCGTTCTGTACGTTCGTGACGTCGGTGGTTATACGGGTTATAAGGCTCGAAGTGGAATAATTGTCTATATTTGCAAACGAGAACGTCTGCAAATTATTGTACATATCTTCCCTGAGATTGTGCGCAAACCCGCAGCTTGCCTTTGCGGCCAGCTTGGCGCCGAGTGCCCCCGCCAACAGCGCCAAAAGGGCGCATACGACCATTGCCGACGCGTAAGCGGCAATCAATCCGACGTTGATTTGCGTCTTGGAATTAGCTGCGTCGGCCACGTCCTGCAACTCGCCGACTATAAACGTCATTAAAAAGGGAATGACGATTTCCATAATCGCCTCGACCGCCATCAGTACGGGCACGATTATGGAAGCCTTCTTATACTCCCTTACGCTTTTTAGCAGTGTTTTAAACATAATAGATAAAAGCCTCTTTTAAACTTACAGCACTTCAAATTGTTATTATATCAAAATATAAATTCAATGTCAAACAAGAAAGTTGCTTTTTATTATAGTTTTCCTTTGTGACAAAAACGTGAAAATAACGAATATTTTTAAAATAATTACTTTTATATAAAAAGCCCTTTTTTTGTTCCGCGGCAAAAGCCGTATGTGACGCGGTTACCGCGTTTTGCCGAACAACCTATTTCGGTTCTCGATAATTTTGTCCACCTTATCGACGTACGTCGGCACGTCCTTGGGGGAGGCGCAACGCTCTATTTTTCCGCCGCCTGCGTCCACCCTCTTCGATATTGCGTTGGCGCCCACCGCTACGTTATCGGCAATCTCCTCCATCACGTCGATGTTATAGACGCACTCCTTGCCGCGCTTCGCCCAGCCGCAGTTCTCCCATCCGCCCGCCTGATATTTCTGACGGTACATATAATACGGCGCATAGCCGGCGTCGGTGAGGAGCCTGCGCGACAGCTTAATCATAGCGCCGATGTCCTCCACCTGAAGCCTGTCGCACTCCTCCTTCAGCCTTGCACCCGACTTGAGCGAGAGCGTATGCACCGTTATGTTGTCGGGGGAAAGCTCTATCGCACGCTCCAGTGAATTTTCGAAATCGGAAAGTCTTTCGCCGCTTAAACCCGCGATTAAATCGAGATTGACCGAAAAACCGTATTTATCGGACATCTCAAATGCCTTATAGACGTCTGCGGCGGTGTGTTTGCGTCCTATATTAACGAGCGTTTCATCCTTGAAGGTCTGCGGATTTATGCAAATTCTGTTTACCCCGAAATCCTTGGAGAGTTTCAGCTTTTCCTCCGTGAACGTATCGGGTCTGCCCGCCTCTACGGTGTACTCGCATTTGTCTAACCCGAGTGCGTTGATTGCGGCATATATGCGCTCCAACTGACTTGCGTCTATAGTAAACGGAGTGCCCCCGCCGACGTATATGCTCTTAACCGTTTTAAGCAAGGGCTTTACGGAAGCCAGCTCCTTTCCTACGCAATTTATATAAGCGTCGACGTAGCCGCGCGTCGACGAAATCGGCGCGGTGATGAACGAGCAATACCGGCATTTCGTAGGGCAAAAGGGCAATGAAACGAACAGGTCCTGTCCTCCCCGCGCCTCATAAAAAGTTTTTTGCACCTCCAAAATATTTGCGACGTGTTCGGCGTTTTCCCTTTCTACGCCCATAAGCGCGAACGTTTCCATAAAATCTCTTCCCGCCGCCAGCTCTGTATAGGCGAGCTTGGTCGGGCGGATTCCGGTGAGCGCGCCGTACGGAAATTGCAGGCGTTTGGCGCTCGACAAGACATTATAAAAGGCGAGCTTGGCAAAGCGCTTTGCGTAGCGCTTAAACTCAATCTCGTCCTGCGTGAATTGATTATTACGGAAGTCGAAAAACTTCCCGCCGTACTCTATACAGTTGTAATAGTTGCCGTCCGAATAGTCGAAATAATGTCCGAAATGCTCGTTCTCGGCATTGAAAAGACGTATAACGTCCATTATCTCGGGGCGAAGCCACTCGCAATTTATATAGTCGAACACGGCCTACTCCTTGATATACTGATTGAATTTACGCTCGTGGGAGAGAGTGGTTTCCTCCCCGTGTCCGCAGTAGACGGTATAGTCGCCTTGCAGGGCGTACAGCTTTTTGACCGAACGTACAAGCTGACGGTAATCGCCCGTAGGAAAATCGGTGCGGCCGACGCTCCCGAAAAAGAGCGTATCGCCCGTGAACATGGCTCCGTCTATAATATATGTTACACCGCCCGAAGTGTGTCCTGCGGTTGCGATAACCTTTATCTTTAAGCCGCACAATTCGAGCTCGCGCCCGTCGGAGAGTGTTTCGGAAATTTTGAATTCCGGAAGCGTCACGTCGCCGAAAATTATATTGTTCACCGACGAAAATATAAGCCGCTGTTCGCCGTCGCCGCAATATATCGGCACGCCGAGCTTTTCCGCCTCGCCAAGCCCTCCTATGTGGTCGTAATGTCCGTGGGTAAGAAGCACTGCTCCGACTTCCAGCCCGAGGCGGCCGCACTCCCCGAATACTCGCGGCTGGGCGCAATCTATTAAAACGCAATTTTTACCGTCCTCTGTTACGGCGAAAGTGTTGCTTGCAAAGCCTATCGGCTCTATCTTGTAAATTTTCATCAGTTGGTCGTCCTGAAGACGTCGATAATGCGTTTGTCACGCTTTAAATGGTTGATTAAAAGGTCGAGGTCGGAGAGCTTGTTCAGCCGTACGAAAATATCGAAAACGGCCTTGCCGTCCTTGCCTATGCGCCCGTTTATCTGGGTCATATACAGCTTCATTGCCGAAATTTCAGAGGTGATATAAGCGGTAAGTCCTGCGTCGTCGGTGGCAATTATTTTAACGCCCGCAAGGAAGCCCTGCTCCGCGTCGCCCGTCCATTGCGCCGGTTGTATTCTGTCTGCGTCGTAGTCCTTCAGATTGGGACAATCCTTACGGTGAACGATTACGCCGCGGCCTCTGGAAATAAAACCGACTATGCTGTCGCCGGGTACGGGGTTACAGCAATGCGCGAAGCGCACCAAGAGCCCCTCCATTCCCTTTACGGAAACGCTGCCTGCGGGGGTATGCTTGAGTTTTTCCACCTCCGACTTCGGCAGCTGCAGCGGCTGGTCCCTGCGAACGTAGTCAATCAGCTTATATATTATTTGGTTTACACCGACTGCGCCGTAGCCGACCGAGGCCATCATTTCGTCCACCGAAGCGAACACCAGCTTCTCGGAAAGCTTTGCAAACGATTCGTCCGTAAGCAAATCCGCGAGAGAATAACCTCTGCGCTTGGCCTCCTGCTCCAGCATGGAACGGCCCATGCGCACGTTCTCCTCTTTCATGGCGTGCTTATAGAATTGCCTTATCTTTGCCTTTGCGGAGCCGGATTTAACGAACTTGAGCCAATCCCAAGAGGGCCCCTTTGAGTTCGGGGAAGTGAGAATTTCCACCACGTCGCCCGTCTTTAAAGCGCTGTTGAGAGCAACGATTTTGCCGTTGACCTTGGCGCCGACGCACTTATTGCCGACCTCGGAATGTATGGCATAGGCAAAGTCCACCGGCGTAGCTTCGAGCGGCAGGGAAATAACCTTGCCGTGTGGCGTGAATACCAATAGCTCGGTGGCGTAAAGGTCGTTTTTGAGGGAGTCGACGAACTCTTTTGAAGTTTCCAGACTGCCCTGCCAATCCATTACGTCGCGAATCCAGCTCAGGCGCTGGTCGAAACCCGTCTCGCCCGTCTTCTGCTCCTTGTACTTCCAATGCGCCGCGATACCGTATTCGGCCATCTTGTGCATTTCGGCTGTTCTTATCTGAATCTCGAAAAACTGTCCGAAATCGGTGACGACGGTCGTATGCAGCGACTGGTAAAGGTTGCGCTTGGGGGTTGCGATATAGTCCTTAATCCTTCCCGGTACGGGCTTCCACTGTTTATGGATTATACCGAGCACCTCGTAGCACTCCTCGATTTTGTCTACGATTACGCGCACGGCGGTCAAATCGTATATCTGGTCGAGCGACAGGCCCTTGTTTTTCATCTTGCGGTAGATGGAGTAAAAGTGTTTGGGTCTGCCCACAACTTCGCCCTTGATATTGTTGTCTTCCAGCATCTTTTTAAGCTGGGCGACCACGGTGTCTACGAACTTTCTCCTCTCCTCTAATTTCTGGTGAATATTGGTGACGAGATATTCGTACGCCTCGGGGTCGAGATATTTGAGGCACAAGTCCTCCAATTCGCATTTGACCTGCGAAATGCCCAGCCTGCCCGCGAGCGGCGTAAATACTTCAAGCGTCTCCTTTGCAATGCGTTGCTGGCGCTCGTTTGAAAGAAAGTTGAGCGAGCGCATATTATGCAATCTGTCCGCGAGCTTAATGATTATGACGCGCACGTCCTTGGCCATAGCCACGAAAATTTTACGGAAGTTTTCCGCGTCCTCTTCCTCGTGCGACTGATAATTTATCTGGTCGAGCTTGGTTACGCCGTCTACGAGATTATAAATTTCGTTACCGAACTCGCGGCGTAAGTCGTCGGGAGTAGCCGCGGTGTCCTCTATTACGTCGTGCAAAAAGGCGGCTGCTACCGTAGGCGCGTCCAAACCGAGGTCAACCAATATTTCCGCGACCGCGCACGGGTGCGTAAAATAAGGTTCGCCCGAAGCGCGCTTCTGGTTTTCGTGCATTTTTTCCGCATAGCGATAGGCCTTTACCAAAAGAACCCTGTCGCTTTCGTTATAATTTTCGTTAATTTTATCAATTACCGTTTTCATATTCAATCTTTCAACGAGCTGACGAAGTTATAGAGTCCGGAATTCGTAAGCTGCGTCTTTACCCCTCTGTTTACCGTAAGCCTGCCCTGTTCCAACGACACAAGCCCCAGCTGCTCGAACACCTTGAGTGCAAAATACGCTTGCTTGGGCGAGGAGGACAGTTTGGGGTTCTCCGCGATTTCCTCCAGCGTTTCGCCGACCAACGAATAGGAATTTGCGCCGACGTATCTGAACACGGAGAGAAGATTTTCCCTGTCGACGTCGATACTTCCGAGGCGACCGCTTTCCACTTCGTCGCAGACGTATACGGTTTTCCCCTCAAGCGAAGGCAGCGTTATGGGTCCGAACCTGTCCATAAACACAACCGTTTCGTACGCCGAGAGGTCGCAATCGGACGACGGCGATATCAAAATCACGTCCGCAAGATCGCCCGAGGACAACGTAAATAAATTTACCTCTACGTCCTCGCACTTATACTTCTTTAAAGTGGCGACGTCCGACGCCACGAAAAGCGTGCCGTATTCGTCCCTGTTATCGAGCATACTCTGGACTTCCCGACGCGAAACCGTACGAACGTCGCAATCCACCTCCGCCCCGGCGGCGAGTGAAAGATTATTGACGTCGACGCTGTCCATTGCAAATGCACAGCTTTCGGATTGGTATATCACGTCGCGCAGATAGCCTTTTATCTGTTCACGTCCGCGGAATACAGAATAATTATAGTCAAAAATCAGTCTTTTAGGCAGGCGGCTCCTGATTAGTTTGGAATATTTAGCGCCGTAAAAATATATTAAATCCAGCCCGTCGCACTTGACCGACAGGTGGTTCGTTCCCGCCTTTAACGGTCGCGCCTGACATGCGGCCGCCTCGATTACGAATTGGGGTCTGCGGTTGCCTACGCCGTAGGGCTCTAACGTTTCAAGCTCAAGCACGAATTTTCTGTTTAAAGGCGCGCTGAACCCGCCGCTCACGTAGAAAGTGGGTGTAAACGCCGACGACGGGTAATTCCGCTTAAAGTAAGCGTTGAGCGCTTCCTCCAGCTTTCCGAGGTTACGCGCCTCTATATTTATACCGGCCGCCTGTGAATGACCGCCGAATTCCTCTATAAGCTCCGCGCACGATTTCAGCGCTTCGAATATGTTTACGCCGTCGATGCTGCGCGCGCTGCCCTTAAGCAAATCGCCGTGCTTTACGAAAAGCAGGGTCGGGCGGCAATATTCTTCCGCAAGCCTGGCGGCAACTATGCCGACAAAGCCCGTATTCCAGCTCTCGTCTGAAAGGACTATAACCCTGCCCTTTGCGCCCTTTTGTTTAATTTTTTCCTTGGCGGAAAGATAGAGCTCGTCGCAATACTTCTGACGCTCGATATTGTAGGCGGCAAGCTTCACGGAAAGGTCGTATATTTCGCTCCCGTCGTCGCTTAAAAACAGCGACAGGGCGGCGTTGGCGTCGCCCATTCTGCCGGCCGCGTTTATCTTGGGGGCGACGGAAAATGCCAGCGTCTGTGCCGTGACCTTTTCGCCCGTCTTGTTTATAAACTCCGCATAGTTGGCGCGGGCGCTTTTGTTTATAAGCGCGAGGCCCTCCGATACAATGTCCCTGTTTTCCTTGGTGAGGGGCACGCTGTCCGCAACCGTCGCTATGGCGGTAAAGTCCAGATATTTATAGGCGTCCGTACCTATCAGAGCACAACCGAGCTTGAAAGCCACGCCCGCGCCGCAAAGATTGTCGGCGGGGTAGTCGTCGTCGAACTTGGGGTTTATACATATACAGTCGGGAAGCTTTTCGGGCAACTCATGGTGGTCGGTGACGATGACTTCGGCGCCCTGCTCCTTGATATATTCTACCTCTTCGGCGTTCGATATGCCGCAGTCGACGGTTATTACGAGCTGGGGGAATACCTCTTCGAAAATATCGTCGAGCGCCCTTACGTTGAGTCCGTAGCCCATTCTTCTTTCGGGAACGAAGACCGTCGCCTCTATACCGAATTCCCTGAGACAACGGTACAGCACGGTGGACGCGCAGACGCCGTCGGCGTCGTAGTCGCCGTATATAAGAACCGACCAATCCTCGTCGCGGGCGCGCGTGATAAGCCGGACCGCCTCGTTCATACCTCTCATCAGAAGGGGGCTAAAAAAGTGCTTTTTACCCGGGTGAATAAACGCGTCGATTTTATCGGCGGTGTCTATGCCTCTCGAATATAAAATACCTACCGTTTCAACACACAGGCCCGTGGCTGCGGCGAGGGCGGAAACTATATTTTTTTGTTCGGAGGACAGTTCGGCATCCAAAACTATTCTCTTCATATTTCGCCCTCCTTACGGGTCTTGAAAAAACAAAAAGGCGGTAACTTTTACCGCCCTCGTTAAGTAAATTGAGCTCACTTTCCGGAGGCCTTTGCACGTTTGCCGGAAGCTGAGGCTTTTTTAACCTTTTCGCACACGCCGTCTATTGCGGAATGAACCGCAGGCGTGAAGAATAACGTGCCGTACGCGCAGGAAATAAGCGCAAGCAACGTGAGAGCGCAAAGCGAGAGCGCACCGACGTACAGCGAAGATATTGCCGCAAACACGCCGAGCACTACCGCACATATCGCAAGTCCCGACAAAACGTATACGGTGAACAGACGGGACTCGCAGGCGGAGATATCGATTACCTCTACCCTGTCGGTTTTGGCATACTTCTCATTCTTGAAATTCTTTCTCGTCCTGTCGAAAAGAATCGCCGCCATAAGCATGGTCACGAGAACGGTGAAAGCCCCCAAAGCAACCGTCGCAATGCCGACGGGAATACGCGTAATTGCGGCGAGGGCAACGAACAAACCGAGGTTGTGCACGTTTGCAAGTAGCGCCGAAAAAGCCGCGCGCAGTTTATAGCGTACCGTGAAATAGAGGAATTGGAACGCCGCGGCGGCAGCGACGGCGATAGACGCGTAAATTATCGCGCGGGAACCTCCCTCTTCCACAACACCCTCGTGCATAGACGCAACGTTGAGACCGCTGCCGTTTTTATCGAGAGCGCCGTTGAGCTCGGTCACGGCCGCACTAAGCTTTGCGGAGTCGGTCTTGGCCGAATACTTATATACGATTTCCCCGCCCATGGTGGTGTCGGTTACGCTGGTCTCGTAGGCGTCGAAGCCCTTTAAGGACTCATCACACAGCTCCCGAACTTCGGACGCGCTCTTGTATTCGGAGGAATAATATGTGACCGTTACGCTCTTATAGGACTTGAATTCCCCGCCGTAATTGAAAAAGCCGTTCGCACAGAAGTGACATATGGTGCCGACCGCCATACCTATAACTATGGCAAGCACGCTTATAATTATAAAAAGATGGATTTTTCCGCAAACTTTAAACTTAGTCATCTTCGTACACCACCTTCTTTAATCCGGCAAACGCATATTTGTCGCGGACGGGCGAGCTGACGGCGAACCACATAAACCTGTTGAACCAATACGCAACATAGCTCAATATTACGCCCACAACCGCTATAAGTCCGCAGGCGGCGACCTCTCCGGCCGCAACCGTCGCAAGCAAAATCGCGACTATTACGAGGACGATATGCATATCGGAAACCGTCATAAGCACGCTCTTATAGCCGTCCTTTATCGCGGCCTGCATTATTCGCCCGCTTGCTACAAATTCCTTTACTTTTGTAAACACTATCGCGTTGCTTACGGTAAACAGCGCAAGGCAGAAGAGCGCGGTCAATATTACGGCAAACGTCACCTGAATATTTAAAAGCGCCAACGCATACAGCTCTACGAGCGCGAAAAGCACCGTAACGAGCGAGGTAAGCGCGCCGAGCTTTTTATATTTTATAATTAAGAATACAACAATGCCGGCGAGCAACAAAACGCAGGCAATAAACATCAAAAGCGCCGCGTTGCCGCCGAGAGCCGCAGTGGAAGTTTTTACGCTCTCTATCTCGGCATATTCGAGCGAAAGCGCGCCGCCGTTGACGGCGGAATTCATGGTTATCGCCGCGTTGCGTGCCGTATCGGCGTCGCTCGCCTGTAAGCTGAGCGACCTGCCCGTAACCGCCGAAGTGCAGCTAAACTGAATAAGTTGCTTGTCGCCGACGAAAAAGTATATGGTCTGAGTGTCGGAAGACGCCGCCCTGGTAGTTATTTCCTCGAACTTTTCCGCGCCGTCGGAGGTTAATTTGAAAGTAATTATCGAAGTGCCGCCAACCGTTCTCGACGTTACGCCGCTGAAAATTTCACCTACGTCGTCCGTCGTGAGCGAGTAGGTTTTTGCACCGTCGACCGTTGCCTTGCTTACCCAATCGTCCGAGCCTTTCTTGACGAGATCGTAGGTGGACGAATTGCCGTCCGCGTCGGTTAGCGAAATACTGGTATCGGTCGTTCTGAGCGTTACGCCCGAAAAAGCCGTGAGCGTAGAAAGCGCACTCGTGGCGGCGGACAAATCCGTGCTCTGCGAAGCGTTTTCCTTATACGCGGCATACGTAAAGTTGGTGGGTACGGAAATTTTTATGGACACGCCGTCCTCTACCGCCACCGAATACGAAGAATAACCTTTCTTGCCGAAGCGCGAATTCAATATTGCGGCGTCGGCGGAAACGCTTTCTTTAAGGGCGTCTGCGTCCTCATACTTTTCTTTGTCTACGTACAGGCCGCCGACGGCGGTATAGCCGCTCTGGTCGTCTACGTCCAACGTGCCGTATTCCTCGGCCGTAATTACACCCTCGGGGTAAATCGTAGTATAAGCGTAGCCCGTAAAATCCGCGCCCAAATGTATATTGCTCGCTATCGAATTGAGCCGCTTGACGTTATTTGCAAACGGCACTGAGACAACGGCAAAAAAAGCTGCTACGGCCACGACCAATGCAAGAAGAACCGTAACGACTATCGATTTGGCTTTGCTCATCTTAACCTTCCTTTGAAAAGCGCAACCGCTCCGAAAGGCGGAATACGCACTGAATACTTGTTAACCTTTATAATTATATAGAAATAAAGCGGAGTAGTCAAATAATTTTACAAACGAAAACTATTTTTACTCCGCTATAAACGACTTATTTGTCCGAATTCGGTTTCTTTTTCCGTGCGAGAAGGTGCATTGCACATTCTATGCGCTTTTTCATCATCTCGCAGGTGATGGTATAGGGCATATTCATATCGCCCTCGTACAGATAGTTATTGTAGCTGCAGCCGCCGCTGCAGATAAATTTTGCGAAACAATTATCACATTTTTTTCGGGTGAAGAGACAGTTCTCCGCAAAGACCGAGCGTATGCCGCCGTCTATTTGCCCGTCGTACACGTTGCCCATTTTAAACTTTCCGTCGCCGACGAACCTGTGGCAAGGGTATAAATCGCCGTTCGGCGCAACCGAGAAATACTCGTTGCCCGCGCCGCAAGCGGAAACGCGCTTCGAAAGGCAGGGTCCACCCTCCAAATCGATATTGAAGTGGAAGAAATTGAAACCGCGTCCTTCTTCGTATCTCTCTAAATACATATCGCACAGCCTTTCGTATTCCTTTAATATGGCAGGCAGGTGTTCTTCCTTTATCGCCAAGTCGTCGATATCGGTGACGACGGGCTCCATCGAAATGGAGTCGAAGCCGTTGTCGGCAAGGAAAATGACGTCGTCGGCGAAGTCGAGATTTTTTGCGGTATAGGTGCCGCGTACGTAATAATTTTTATCGCCTCTCGACGCCACGAACCTTTTGATATTGTCTATCACGTAGTCGTAGCTGCCCTTTCCGTTGACCGTCTTTCTGATCGCGTCGTGCACTTCCTTTCTGCCGTCCAGCGAGAGAACGACGTTTTCCATTTCCTCGTTGAAAAATTTTATGGCTTCGTCGTTTAAAAGCAGCGCGTTGGTCGTAGTGGTAAATAAAAATTTTTTACCGGCCGCCGCAGCCTTGTCCTTGGCGTAGCAGACTACGTTTTTTATGGTCTGTAGGCACATCAATGGCTCGCCGCCGAAAAAATCCACCTCTAAAACCTTTCTTTTACCGCTGTTCTCTATCAGAAAATCGATAGCCCGCTTGGCGGTTTCCTCGCTCATAAACTCGCGTCCGGAATGATATGCGCCCTCGTCGGCAAAGCAATAACGGCAACGCAGATTGCAATCATGGCAGATATGTATGCACAGCGCCTTTACCTCGGAGGATTTAACGGGGCGGGCGGACGTTTCCTCCGCGAACAAAAGCCCCTTGGCTTTCAGTGCGGCTATGTCTCCCTCTATTTCCTTTATCTCCTCTTCCCCGAGGTAAGATATATCGACAGGCTTGCCCAGCATATGCGCGAGATAGTCGTAGGTCTTTCCGTCACATTCGTGCAGACTGCCGCTGCCCGTATCGTAAATGTAGTTGAATTCTTTATATTTGAAAACGTGAACCATAAGTACAGCATAAAGGAGCAGAGAAATTCCGCCCCTTTTAATCCGATATTTATTTTATGTGTAAAATTACTTTGCGCTCTTTTCGGGGTTCTCTTCCCTCGTGATTCTCTCACAGCTCTGGTTGCCGACCGTACAGCTCGTCTTGCAAGCCGACTGACAGGTGCTTCTGCACTCGCCGCAAGCGGTAACTTTCTTTTCTGCGGGTTTAGCGATTGTCTTAATCATAATAACCTCTCCTTAACTGTCTTGTGTACGATAATTATAAAGTACGTAAACAGAAAAATCAAGTGTTTTTATGACTTTTTTACGTTCACGGCTATTATTCCGGAAATTATACCCGCGGCCACACCCAAAAGTATTTCGAGTATAAACGTCCAGCGTACGGCGAACGAACCGCCTATTATGCTGAAAAGCACATATGTGCAAAGCACGGAAAAAAGTCCTGCGAGCGCTCCCTTCAATAACCCCTTATCTCCCTTAATAAATATAAGACTTCCCGCTATTACGGCAAGCGTTTTGAATACCTGATTGACGGGCTTTATTACGTTTACCGAAAGCGAAGCTATATGTATTATAAGGGTAAATACCAACACAAACACCAGCGAGAACACCATCGACGCCAGCGTTGCCTTTACTATCTGAAAAACCGTATCTTTGTGCATTAAAATACCCTCCGCCGATATAACTTATGCGGAGGGCATTGTCATTATGATTTTAATTATTGCTTATTTTCGCCGTCTTCCGCAGGCGTTTCTGCGGGGGTAGCTACGGCTTCGGGAGCCGCTACGGCCTCTTCAGCAGGCGTTTCCTCAGCTGCGGCCGCGTTCTCCTCTTCGGGGACGTTCTCTTCCGCGGGGGCGTTCTCTGCCTTTTTGGCGTTTTTATCGACCACTGCGTCGCTCTCCAAAATGGCCTGACGGACGAACTTCATAAAACACTTTCCGCTTGCTTCGCTGCCCGTTTCGAGAACGAAGGTGTCTTCTTCGGCGTTCACCTCAACTACAATGCCGCACACGCCGCCTATGGTCTTAACCTTGTTGCCGGGCTTTACCGCGTCGATAACGGCCTGAGCCTCCTGCTCGCGTTTCTTGCTGCGGCGGTTCATAAGTATCAT
>CAZELQ010000012.1:20383-21750 GCA_964513195.1 uncultured Clostridia bacterium
CTAAGAGAGAAAGTAACATAATTTTTAAACTCCGTTTTTTTATTTGGAAAATTTTTACTTTTTAAGTATATCTTTTCGCCGCTGCTTTTGCAAGCGTTTTTTTCGCCATTATTAAATTTACATACAATTTTCACCCGTTTTGCACTTTACCGTACCCCGAATAGAAAGATGCGGCAAAATCCGTAAGACAATCGGCAAAAATCGCCTCGCGCATGTCGGACATAAGCTTGTGCAAAAAGGTTATGTTGTGTAAACTCAACAGCATCGCGGACAACATTTCGCCGACGTTTATCAGATGGCGCAGATACGCTTTCGTATAATTGCGGCAACAGTAACAAGAGCACTTGTCGTCCAAGGGAGTAAAATCTTCCCTGTACGCGCCGTTGCGCACCACTACCTTCCCGCCGGAGGTAAAAGCCGTACCGTTGCGCGCGACGCGGGTTGCGAGCACGCAGTCGAACATATCTATGCCGCGTATTACCCCCTCTATAAGGCAGTCGGGCGAACCGACCCCCATCAGATAGCGCGGAACGGCCTCGGGAAGCTCGGGGCGTATATGCTCTAACATTTCATACATAAGTGATTTCGGCTCGCCGACGGAAAGTCCGCCAATGGCTATACCGCCTACCGCATATTCTTTGCAACGGCGCAGACTCTCGCTACGTAAATCCTTATAGAAATTACCCTGCACTATGGGAAAGAGAGCTTGGTCGCCGCGCGTTTTTGCCTTAGCGCACCTTTCCAACCATTTGCCCGTGCGCTCCATGGCGGCCTCAGCCTGCTCATGCGTATAGCCGTATTCGCTGCATTGGTCGAACGCCATAATTATGTCGGCGCCGAGATTTTCCTGTATCGCCATAGCGCTTTCGGGTGTGAAGAAATGCTTTTTGCCGTCTATAGACGAATTAAAATATACCCCTTCGTCCGTGATTTTATTCAGCTTGGCAAGGGAAAAAACCTGAAAGCCGCCGCTGTCGGTGAGTATCGGACCTTGCCAATTCATAAATTTGTGCAGTCCGCCTGCCGCTTTCACCAATTCATCGCCGGGGCGTTCGAACAAATGATAGGTGTTGGCGAGAATTATCGACGAGCCCGCCTCCTTCAAGTCCTTGGGCAATACGCCCTTGACGGTGGCCTGAGTGCCGACGGGCATATACACGGGAGTAAGAATATCGCCGTGGGGCGTATGGAAAACGCCGGCGCGGGCACCGGTGTGTTTTTCCACGTGTTGGATTTCGAATCTAAAATTTTTTGACATCATTAACCTTGCGTACCGCGCGTTTTATTTGCGAATTCATTTATTCTGCACGGAATTGCCGCCTAAATTACACAAACAGCCTGTTTCGTTGTCAGTCTAACACTTATAT
>CAZELQ010000013.1:0-17057 GCA_964513195.1 uncultured Clostridia bacterium
ATTTGCGCATACCTGCGCCTCGGCGGAGGGAATGCCCGCGATTATATAATTACGATGGCACTAAGCTATCGCGGGCAGGGAGGCAGAGCCTCCCAAAAATCGTAAAAATATCGTTCGCCCCAAGAACGGGATTTTTACGAGAAAGGAGCTTTTATGAAAACTTGCGTATTTGCGGGTACGTTCGACCCGCCCACAATCGGGCACAAGAGCGTCGTAACGGAAAGTCTTAAAATATTCGACGCTATAACCGTAGCCGTTCTGGTGAATCCGCAGAAGGAGTGCCTGTTTACTCTCGGAGAGCGTATGACCCTTCTGAACAAGCTCTTCGGCGGCGACAAGCGCGTAAAGGTAATCTCGTTCGACGGCGCCGCGGTCGACCTTTTAAAGAGCGAGAACACGCCGTTCTACGTGCGCGGCGTACGGGACGGCATAGACTTCGGGTACGAGAACCGCAACCACTATGCAAGCAAAAAGCTTATGCCGGAGCTTGTGACGGTCTATATTCCCGCCGAGCAGGACGAAATGTTCGTAAGCTCCACGCTGGTCAGAAACTCGGTAAAATTCAAAAAAGAATATATAAATTACGTGCCGGAGGAAATAGCTGCGGACGTGAAGAAAATGTTGGAGACGAAAAATGTTTGAAAGACAGGTAAAAATTCCCGAACCGGAAGTTATAAAAGCCGAGCTGCCGCTTACGGCCGATTTGAAAAAATTAAAGGCGGAACGCGACAGGGAGATTGCCGACGTAATAGTAGGGAGAAGCGATAAGCTTATAGTTATCGTCGGCCCTTGCTCGGCTCACGCCGAAAAGCCCGTTCTCGACTATGTCGAAAGGTTGGGAAAGCTCAACGATAAGGTTAAGGACAAGCTCGTCCTCGTTCCCAGAATTTACACGAACAAGCCCCGCACCAAGGGGGTGGGCTATAAGGGAATGTTCTCCCAGCCCGACCCGTCCAAATCGGAAGATATCTTAAACGGAATCAAGATGATAAGGGACTTGAATATAAAGGCTATGGGCGTCAGCGGCCTCTCCGCGGCGGATGAAATGCTTTACCCTACGAATTACGCCTACGTAGAGGATTTGCTTTCCTACGTAGCGGTCGGCGCAAGAAGCTCCGAAAACCAGCTTCACCGTCTCACCTCCAGCGGTATGGACGTAGCGGTCGGCATCAAAAATCCCATGGGCGGCTCCATATTGGTATTGCTGAATTCCATTTACGCCGCGCAATCCCCGCAGACTTTTATGCTCAACGGCTGGCAGGTCAAAACCGTGGGCAACCCGCTCTCGCACGCCATACTGCGCGGCGCGGTCGATTCCTACGGCAACGATATACCCAACTTCCACTACGAAACGGTAATGCAGGTGATTGAGGGCTATCAGAAGTCGGGGCTGAAAAATCCCGCGATTATAATAGACGCCAACCACTCCAACAGCGGCAAAAAGTTTAAACAACAGATAAGAATATGCGAGGAGGTTATGAACAACCGCCTCTACGACGCCGACTTCAAAAAGAACGTAAAGGGCTTTATGATAGAGAGCTTTATCGAGGAGGGTAACCAAACCGAGGATTGCGTATACGGCAAGTCCATAACCGACCCCTGCCTCGGCTGGAAGGACACCGAAAGATTGCTTTTGGACATAGCGGGTAAAGTTTGATTATGACGACAGGTTATCTCGGCCCCGAGGGCACCAACAGCGAAACGGCGGCTAAAAAGCTGTGCGGAGGTTCCGATATCATTCCCTATCCGTCTTTCGCCGCACTTTTTTCGGCTCTCGAAAAAGGTGAAGCGGAGCAGATTGTAATTCCCGTTGAAAATACGCTTAACGGCGCGGTCGTCCAAAACCTCGACCTCATGCAGGAAACGGAGGGCGTGTATGCCGCCGCAACGACGGCTATTAAAATCGACCACCGCCTTTTGACCCTGAAAGGCGCCGACAAGAAGGGCATAAAGCGCGTCTATTCACATCCGCAGGCGCTGGGGCAGTGCGAAAAGTATATTTTGCGCGAATTGCACGGCGCCCGTCTCTGCAACGCGCCGTCTACGGCGGCGGGCGCGGAATATATAAAGAGCGCGGAGGACGCCGCCATCGTGACTGCCGGTTTCGAAAGAGAGGGCTTCGAGCTGTCCGGGGAAAATATTTCCGACAACAAGGACAACTATACCTACTTTTTCAAGGTGGTTAAGGGCGTTCCCCGACCCGACCCGACCCAGCGCCGCGTGTTTTTCTCCGTCACGTGCCGCCACGAAGCGGGCTCGCTCGTAAACCTTCTTACCGTTCTTTCGGACCACGGCATAAATATGACCGAAATAGAGAGCCGCCCCATTAAAGACAGACGGGGAGAGTTCCGCTTTTTCATAGAAATAGAGGGCAGCCTCGCCGACCGGAAGACGGCAAGCGCGCTCGAAGAGCTGGGTCGCCGCGCAAGCACCATAAAGCTTCTCGGCGCATATTAAAACAGAGAGAAAAGGCATAAAAGGGCAAAACAGAGAAGTCCTTGCGCAAGCTTGAAAATTATAAAAAAACCGACTCCGACGCGGCAGCGCGTAAGATAGCAAAGCTGTTGGCAGAGAATGGAGACCCCGCCGAACGTCACCAGAAAACCGGTGAGGGGCAGGGCGAAAAATCCTCCGCCCGCGGCGACGCGGAAAGCACCGCCGGTCGCCTCTATAAGTCCGAGGCAGAACCCCTCGGCGGCTTCGGCCCCGAAAAGGGGCGAAAGCAAGGCGCACAGCGGCCGGAAAATCCGCAAATCGGCAAATAATTGCGATAGTGTGTAAAAAAAGGCGATGAAGCCGCCCGCGACAATCACCGCGATAACTCCGCCGTAAAAGCTGTCGTAAAGCACGTTACCGTCGTTTTCGGTACGCAGTGCGGCGGCCCCGCGTTCATCGTCGTCTTTTTTTGCGAACTTGGCGTATACTAACGACGTTAGGGTAACCGAGAGCAGGCAGGCGACGAACAGCTTAACGCCCGCCGCGGCGTCGCCGAACGCCTTACCGCCGATAGTGCCCAGCGCAAAGAGCGGTCCGCAGGCGGAGCAAAGCGGGGCAAGCTTTTTGCAGTCGCCGCGGCTTAATAGTCCGCGGCCGTGGTATTCGCCGATAAATTTACTGCCCGTCGGGTAGCCCGAGCACACGCTCATAACGAAAAGAGGCGGCGCCACGGTCGGAAGCTTGAAAAATCCGGTAAGCTTTTTAAACGGCCGCGCCGCCGCGTTCAGCGCCCCGATTTTGATGAGAATGAGAGTAATCACCGTAAAGGGGAAGAGTGATGGCAGCACGCATTCCGCCCATAGACAAAGTCCGTCGAAGCACGCCGACATATACCTTTGCGGAAATATCAGAAGGGCGGCGGCAAAAAACAGAAGCGTCGCGCAGACGGGCACGTATTTCAGTTTGGCTTTCATATATAACGATAATATTATAAGAGTATAGAAATTATGAGGAAAAAATTCGGCCTTGCCTTAGGCGGCGGCGGATCGCGCGGGGTTGCGCACGTCGGAGTTATAAAGGCCCTCGAGGAAGAGGGACTCAAGCCCGATTTCATCTCGGGTTGTTCCATGGGCTCGGTGGTGGGCGCATGCTACGCGATGGGTATGTCGTGCGGGCAAATGATGGATAAGGTCGCTAAGATAAAGACGATGAAGCTCGTCGACCTGTCGGTGGCGCCCATAACCCGTCTTGCGCTTCTGCGCGGCCACAAAATGCAGCATATGCTCACAAAGGAGTTGGGCGATTTGACTTTCGACCAACTTAAAATTCCCTTTTCCTGTATTGCAAGCGACCTCTATTCGGGAAGGCTCGTGCATTTAAAGGAGGGGAACGTCGCTTCCGCCGTTCGCGCTTCGAGCTCCATTCCCACCATTTTTCCGCCCGTAAAGCTCGACGGCAAGCTCTTAATCGACGGCGGCGTTCTCTGCCGCGTTCCGACCGAGCAGGTAAAGGAGTTGGGCGCCGAAAAAGTGATAGCCGTAGACGCTCTCGTCAACACGGGCGAAAGCGTGACCGAGGTCAAAAACATCGTTTCGATGATTACGCGTATTTTCGACATTATGGACTATAACGGTTCGGAAATGAAAAAACAGATACTCAAAAGCGGCGACGAGCTATGGCTCGAGCCAGAAATGCGGGGAATGAGCCAATATGCCGTAAAAAACATGGACAGAGCCTACGCCGAGGGCTATCAGACGGCCAAGGCGAGGATGGACGAAATCAAAGAATTTTTAAAGTAGCAAGCGGTGGCGCAATATCGTTTGACAATGTCGGCGGCAAGCTATATAATGTAATGAATAAATATGCACGAATTTTGTTTTTATGCTTAATTTATGCAATAAAGGGAGAACTTAAATGTCCAACGCTTACCGCACGCATACGGCAGATAAAATAGGCGAAGCACTTATAGGACGGTCGGTTACTTTGGCCGGCTGGATTGAAAACATACGCGACCACGGCGGCGTCTCTTTCATCGATTTAAGGGATTTTTACGGCGTGGTGCAGGTGGTAATGCGCTCCGCCGCGCTGCTTGACGGGCTCAATAAGGAGGACTGTATTTCGGTAAACGGCGTAATCGAGCGCCGCGACGAGGACACCTACAACCCCAAAATACCCACGGGCACGGTTGAGCTTAACTGTAAGTCCGTCAAAATTCTCGGCAAGGTCAGACGGCAGCTTCCGTTCGAGATAATAACCTCCAAGGAAACGAGGGAGGATTTGCGCCTGAAATACCGCTTTTTAGACCTGCGCAACCGCAAGGTCAAGGACAATATCGTATTTCGTTCGGAGGTAATTGCCTTCCTGCGTTCCAAAATGCAGGAGTTGGGCTTTCTGGAAGTGCAGACGCCCATACTCTGCGCGTCCTCTCCCGAGGGGGCAAGGGACTATATCGTTCCATCGAGGCGCTACAAGGGCAAATTTTACGCCCTGCCGCAAGCGCCCCAACAGTACAAACAGCTTTTAATGGTGTCGGGAATAGACAAATATTTCCAGATAGCGCCATGCTTCCGCGACGAGGACGCCCGCGCCGACCGTTCGCCGGGCGAGTTCTACCAGCTCGACTTCGAAATGGCGTTCGCCACTCAGGAGGACGTGTTCAAGGTGGGCGAGGAGGTCCTCTCGGCTACGTTCGAAAAGTTCGCGCCCGACGGTTATTCGGTTACGAAAGCGCCTTTTCCCGTAATATCTTACGCGCAGGCAATGCTCGAATACGGCACCGACAAGCCCGACCTCCGCAACCCTCTCAAAATCATCGACCTGTCCGATTTCTTCTTAAAGTGCACATTTAAGCCGTTTATAGGCAAGTGCGTCCGCGCTATCAAAGTACACGCCGATATGAGCAAGGGCTTTCACGAAAAGCTTTTGGCTTTTGCAATGTCTATAGGTATGGCGGGTCTCGGCTATCTCGAAGTCATGCCCGATTTGACCTACAAGGGCCCCATAGATAAATTTATTCCCGCAGAGCTAAAGGAGGAGTTCCGCACCCTTGCGAACTTGGAGGAGGGCGACACGATATTCTTTATCGCCGATTCGGCCGACAAGGCGCCCAAGCTTGCGGGGCAGATAAGGACGCACCTTGCCGAACGCCTCGGCTTAATCGAGAAAGACGCCTACCGTTTTTGCTTTATCAACGACTTCCCCATGTACGAGATTAACGAAGAAACGGGCGAGATAGGCTTCACGCACAACCCGTTCTCCATGCCGCAGGGCGGCTTAGAGGCCTTGGAAAACAAAGACCCGCTCGAAATTTTGGCCTATCAATACGACGTCGTATGCAACGGCGTAGAGCTTTCTTCGGGCGCGGTCAGAAACCACGACCTCGATATAATGGTAAAGGCTTTCGAGCTTGCGGGCTACGACGAACAGGCGTTGAAAGACAAATTCGGCGCGCTATATACCGCGTTCAATTACGGCGCGCCCCCTCATGCGGGTATGGCCCCCGGCGTCGATAGAATGATAATGCTATTAAGAAACGAGGAGAACATAAGGGAGGTAATCGCTTTTCCCATGTCGGCCTCGGGTCAGGATTTACTTTGCGGCGCCCCCAATATAGTAACGGAGCTCCAGCTCAGGGAAGCGCACGTTAAAATAAGGCAGTAAGCTATGATAACCGAAAAAGAGATAAAAACGCTCGCAAAGCTCTCCAAGCTTGAATTTTCCGAAGAGGAAATCGTCGGGTTCAAGCAGGAGTTTGAGGAAATAATAGAGTTTGCGGGGCGTATCAACCGACAGGTCGGCGGCGACGCCTCGTCCATCAGAGAGGTCGGTTCCCGAACCGTAAAATGGGAGGACCTGCGCGAAGACGAGGTCCGCGAGAGCCTTCCGAACGAAAAGATAACCTCCAACGTGGAGGCGGAGGATGGCTATTTCCCCGTGAGGAGGGTGGTGAGATGAGGGCGCTCATTCCCGGGTATTCGAAAAAGGTACAGTCGGGCGAATGGTCGCCGGGCTGGCTTACCGAACACTATATTGAGGAAGTGGAAAAGCTCAATCCCCGCCTCAACGCCTACGTCCATACTACCTTTGACGAGGCGAGAAAGAACGCGGAATATGCCGAAAAGCTAATAAGCGAAGGCAGGGCGACCCCGCTTACGGGATTGCCTTTTACCCTCAAGGACAATATCGCCACCGACGGCCTATTGACCACCTGCTGTTCCAAAATTCTTTGCGGCTTCAAGCCCTATTACGACGCCACGGTCTGGAAAAAGCTGAAATCGCAGGGCGCGGTGCTCTTGGGCAAGACCAACATGGACGAGTTCGCTATGGGCTCGTCAAGCGAAACGTCCTTTTTCGGCGCGCCTTTAAACCCGCGCGATGAAAACAAGGTTACGGGCGGCTCGTCGGGCGGCGTCGCCTCGGCAGTATGCGCCAACCTCGCCGTCTACGGCTTAGGCTCCGACACGGGCGGCTCGATTCGTCAACCCGCATCTTTTTGCGGTATCGTCGGCTTCAAGCCCACCTACGGCGCCGTTTCCCGCTACGGGCTTATCGCTTACGGCTCCTCGCTCGACCAGATAGGCCCGATGACGCAATCGGTTACCGACGCGGCTATCGTCTACGACGCGATAAGGGGCGTGGACGAAATGGACGGCACGAGCGCGCCGACGCCTAACGCGCCCACGAGATTGACGGGTGATATAAGCGGGCTTAAAATCGGCGTTCCCAAGGAGTTTTTCGAGGGCATCTCACCCGATATAAAGGCCGCGATAGACAAAATGCTCCTCGCCTACGAAAGGGGGGGCGCCGAGATACGGGAGGTATCGCTTCCCGCCCTACAGCTCGCCCTGCCCGTCTACTATATAATAGCGTGCGCGGAGGCTTCCTCCAACCTCGGGCGTTACGACGGCATACGCTACGGCTACCGTGCCGGCGGCTATTCGGGCCTTGACGATATGATTGTAAAGACCCGCACCGAGGGCTTCGGCAAAGAGGTCAAAAAGCGCATAATGCTGGGCACCTACGTTCTCTCGTCGGGTTACTTCGACGCCTATTATAAGAAGGCGTGCCTGCTTAGAAACACGGTCAACGCCCAGCTTGAAAAATGCTTTTTAAGCTGCGACGTACTGTTCGCGCCCACCGCGCCCGTAACCGCGTTCGTTAAGGGGTATTCGGGGGGTAATGCCATAGAAACCTACCTTTCCGACGTGTGCACGGTGCCCGTGAATATCGCCGGACTTCCCGCCATTTCCATACCCTGCGGCACCGACGATTCCGGTATGCCGATAGGGCTTCAGATTATCGGCAAGAAGTTTGACGACGGGCGCGTTTTGGACGTCGCCTACCACGCCGAGGCGGAAAAGCTTTGTGAAATCGGCGGTTACGATGGGGGATTCACGCTATGAAATATCAGCTTGTTTCAGGGCTTGAAACCCACGTGGAGCTCGCCACCAAAACCAAAATTTTCTGCGGCTGCACGACGGCGTTCGGCGGCAAACCCAATACCCACTGTTGTCCCGTCTGTACGGGCCAGCCGGGGGCTTTGCCCGTTCTGAATAAGAGAGTGGTTGAGTACGCAATCCGCGCAGGGCTTGCCACCCATTGCACGATAAACACGGTCACCCACCTCGACCGCAAAAACTATTGCTACCCCGACCTGCCCAAGGCCTATCAGATTTCGCAGTTCGACAAGCCCCTGTGCGAGCACGGCTACGTTGAGCTCGAGAGCGGCAAGAAAATAGGCATAACCCGCATACACATAGAGGAGGACGCGGGCAAATTGGTGCACGAGCGCGGCTTCACCTTTATCGACTATAACCGCGGCGGCGTGCCGCTTATAGAAATCGTTTCCGAACCCGATATTTCCTCCCCCGAAGAGGCGAGAGAATACGTTGAAAAGCTACAGCTCATAATGCGCTATATCGGCGTTTCCGACTGCAAAATGCAGGAGGGCTCCATGCGCTGCGACGTCAATATTTCGGTTATGCCCGAGGGTAGCGACGTATTGGGCACACGCACCGAAATAAAGAATATGAACTCCATGTCCTATATCGAAAAGGCAATGAAGTACGAGTATGAAAGACAGACGGAGGTCCTTTCGGGCGGCGGCGAGGTCGTGCAGGCGACCCTGCGCTACGACGAGGGCACGGGCGAAACCTCGGTAATGCGCACCAAGGAAGACGCGCAGGATTACCGCTATTTTCCCGAGCCGGACATTTTAACCGTAGTTATACCCGAAGAAAAGGTGGAAGAAATAAGAAATTCCCTGCCGGAGCTCCCCACCGACAAGTTCAACAGATATGTAAACGAACTTAATATCAATCCCGTAACCGCCAAGCTTTTGTATAAATATAAAAAGGTGTGCGACTTCGTGGAGAGCGTTTTGGCACTCGGCGCGGGCGTAAAGAATACGGTCAACCTCACCACGGGTACGCTGTACTCCAAGCTCGTCACGGAAGAGGACAAGGAAAACTTCGATTTGCCCGTAACGCCCGAGTCAATGGCCGGGCTGGTAAAGCTTGTGGACGGCGGCAAGATAAACATAACCTTGGCACAGAAGACGCTTTCTTCCATGGCCGAAGAGGGCAAGCCGCTCTCGGCATATATTAAGGAGGAGGATTTACAGGGCGTTGACGAGGGGCGGCTCAGAGAAATTTGTATGCAGGCAATAGCCGCCAATCCGAACGCCGTCGCCGACTTCAAGGCAGGCAAGGAAAAGGCTATTTTCGCCCTCTACGGTTTTGTAAAAAAAGCGACCCAAGGCAAAGCCGATATTCGGTTAGCCGATAAAATAATAAAATCTTTAATTTAGAATTCGGAATTGAGGTAAAATATTTCGGAAAATCCGACCTTTAATTCTTCATTCTTGCTTTTCCTTAACCGTGTCATTGCGAGGTTGCATTAGCAACCGTGGCAATCCCGAAGTCTTAAGTAAATTAAATATTGTTAACCCCCCGCGGCGAATAAATCGCCGCGGGGCTTTTTTTGTCATAAACCTGCGCACAGTCAAATATTTTTATATTGGGCGCTGAAAGACGGAAAGTCCGATTCGCCAAAACTTTTAAGCGCCCGACAAAGTAACATAAATTTCAACATGACAGTCCTGTTATTATAGGTGAGAACTTGGCGATAATAATAAAATTTAAAAGTGTAATAGCCTGCTTCTGCGTGGCCGTGGCAATCACCGCGCTGTCGCTCGGCGCATATTATACGGGCGCTTACGCCGTTTGGTACGGCAACACTCCCAGACTTCTTCCCGTCTATTCGGTAGAGAGGGAGGACAAATGCATTTCCATTTCGTTTGACTGTGCTTGGGGCGTGGAGCATACCGACGATATATTGAAGGCGCTACGCGTCGGCGACGTGCATGCGACGTGGTTTATGGTGGAGTTCTGGTCGGAAAAATACCCCGAATACGTCAAGAAAATCGACGCCGCCGGCCACGAGATAGGCACCCACTCGGCCACCCATTCATATATGTCCAAGCAGAACGCCGAAGAAATAAGGCAGGAGCTTAAAACTTCGTCGCAAGCGATAATCGACGTGATCGGCAAGCCGGTCGAGCTGTTCAGACCGCCCTACGGCGATTACGACGACGAGCTTATACGTACGGCTTCGGAAGAGGGTTACTTCTCCATACAGTGGGACGTCGACAGCCTCGATTGGAAAGACCTCTCGGCGACGGACATAGCAATGCGCGTTATAAACGCCGTAAAGTCCGGTTCCATAATCTTAATGCATAACAACGGGCTGCATACGGCCGAGGCCGTGCCCATAATCTTGGAAACGCTGAAAAACAAGGGCTTTGAATTCGTGCCCATAGGCGAGCTGATTTTGCGCGAAAACTATACTATAGACTCCACGGGCCGCCAAAGACCCCTGTCCTAAACGATTGAAACACAATAAAAGAGGTAAAAATATAATGAACAACTATCTGACAGAAAAGAACAACAAAGTCTATATTTGCGGCACGGTGTGCAGCGACGCGGTGTTTTCACACGAGGTTTTCGGCGAGGGCTTTTACGAGCTGTTCGTAGAGGTCAACAGGCTTTCGGGTCACGCCGATATATTGCCCGTTACCGTTTCCGAAAGACTGATGAACGGCGGAATGAAGCGCGGGCAGGAGCTTTGCGCCCTCGGTCAGTTCCGCTCCTATAACAAGCTCGAAAACGGCAAATCGCGCCTTATGCTCACGGTATTTATAAGGGAGGTGCTCGACTTCCACCCCGGCAAAAACCCCAATTCCATAGTCCTTTCGGGGTACATCTGCAAGCCGCCCGTCTACCGCACGACGCCATTCAACAGGGAGATTGCCGACCTGCTTATCGCCGTCAACCGCTCGTACAACAAGTCGGACTATATTCCCGCAATCGCTTGGGGCAGGAACGCAAGGTTCGTAAAAAACTTAGCCGTCGGCGACAAAATAGCGCTCTCGGGCAGAATACAGTCGCGCGAATATCAGAAAAAACAGCCCGACGAAACCTTCGTAACGATGACGGCGTACGAGGTATCGGTGAGCAAGCTCGCCGCCTTCGACGACGATTCCGACTTCGATATCGACGAGGAATTCGACCTCTATTCCGCACAGAATTCGGTTTCACCAAATTATAAAGAATAAAAGATATAGGCAAAACCCCCGCCGACGCGCCCCGTCGGCGTTTTTATTTTTGCATAAATTTTCTTGGAGTTTCCCAAACTGTTTGTGTTGTATAAAGGAGAAAATATGAAAGCAACAGGAATTGTTAGAAGAATAGACGAGCTAGGCAGGGTGGTAATACCCAAGGAGATCCGCTCGACTTTAAGGCTTAAATCGGGCGACCCGTTGGAAATTTTTACCGACAAGGACGAGCTTATGCTCAAAAAATATTCGCCGATAGCCTCGCTGGAAAAATTCTCGGAGGGCACGGCAAAGAGTCTTTCGGAGCTTTCCGGACACTTAGCTCTGGTGTGCGATACCGACGAAGTCCTGCACGCCGCGGGCAACGGCAAGCGTGAAGTTGCCGGCAAGGCGGTTTCCGCACGCTTAGACAAAATTATGCGTGAAAGGCGCAGCTACGTTGCCAATCTTGCCGAAGGCGGCGACATAGTTCCGATAATCGCGGGCGAAACCAACCCTATCACCGCGCAGATTATCGTGCCTATCGTTGCGGGCGGCGACTGTCTGGGCGCGGTTGCCCTAATCTCAACCGAGCAGGGTGCAAAGATAGAACAGTCCGCCTGCAAGCTTGCACAGCTTTCCGCAACCATACTTGCAAACCAGTTCGAGTAATACAGCCGCTATGCAGGGCAGACAATCATATATAAAAGGTGCTCTTATTATCTCCGTCGGCGGCTTTTTATCGAAGCTGCTCGGCGCAGTATACCGTATTCCCCTCGTTGCGTTTCTCGGCGGCGAGGGTATGGGCATTTATCAGCTCGTTTACCCGCTTTACTGTATACTCCTGACCGTGTCGGCAAGCGGAATACCTACCGGCATTGCCCGCCTCATATCTTCGGGCGGCTATAACGGAGCCGAGCGCAAGGCCTTTTACTTATACGGCGGAATAGGGCTTATAGGCTCGCTTATTATGTTCGCCTTTTCCGCGCCTCTTGCCGCCGCACAGGGGGAGCCGTCGGTCGCTATATGCTGTAAATTGCTGTCGCCGTCGGTCTTTTTCGTCGCAATAATTTCGGTTGTACGCGGGTATTTTCAAGGCAGGGGTAATATGTACCCCACCGCGTTTACCGAAGTGGTGGAGCAGGCCGTAAAGGTCGCCGCGGGCGTAGCATTGGCGGGACTGTTCAGGGGCGACGTAGTGCGCGCGACGGCGGCGGCTGTCTTTGCCGTAACCGTCAGTGAAATTCTCACTTGTTTGCTTTCAATCGCCATATATGTGGGGGGCAATTCAAAAATCAAGCCCCTTTACAGACAGCCTCAGGTCGCCGCGAGGGCTATCTTTTCATATACGATACCGCTCACTTTTACCGCCCTTGCGCTTCCGCTTTCACAGCTGGTTGAGAGCATAGCCGTCGTCAATATTCTGAGGCACACGGCGGACGACGCAGTTGCGCTCTACGGCATTTTTTCGGGCTGCGCGGTAACCATAATCAATCTGCCCGTTTCCATAACCTACGGCTTTGCCGCGGCCAGCGTGCCCAAAGTCGCGCCGCTCGCCGCAAGCGGAGATATGAAGGGAGCGAAGAGGGAGGCGTGGCACGCGCTTTTGTATACCTTTGCAATTTCTCTGCCGCTCGCCGTCATACTGTTCGTGTTCGCGCCGCTCGCCGCGAAAATAATTTTCCCCTCGCTTACGGGCGGTGAAAAGACGCTCTTGATAAACCTTGTCAGAATAATGAGCGTCAACGCCGTCACGTCGTCTTTGGTGCAGACCTCTTCGGCATGTATAACCTCTCTGGGCAGACCCCTTTTGGGGACGATAACGCAGTGGGTGACTTCGGCCCTGCGCGTGGCTCTCTCCGCAGTTCTCGTCGCGTCCTCGCCGCTGTCCATAACGGGCGTAGCTATTTCGGCAAATTGCTGTTATTTTGTTGCAGTCGTTTTGAATTTCTGCTATATTATTATGGTAAAAAACAACGCGGGGAGTAACGAAAATGTCAATAACGTTGATAGGATTGGGGGTAAGAGAGGGAGATTTAACGCGGTCGGCTGAAAAAGCGCTTGCCTCCGCAGACAAGATTATCGCGGGAACTTCGCACACCGAGAGCTTTAAAAATCTATCGGGCTTCGACGTTCAGACTCTGGACGAAATCTATAAGTCCTCCCGCAACTTCGACACTCTGAACAAAAACCTCGCCAAAGCCGTTAAACGGGCGGCGGCAAACTCAAACGTCTGCTATTGCGTGGACGGCGCGGTAAGCGAGGACGAGGCGTGCAAAATTTTACTTAAACGCAATAAAAACGTCGCCGTTCTCGAGGGCGTTTCCCGCATTTCACATATAAGGTGCGTTGCCGGAATGCAGGCGGCTTCGGTCACGGCGCTTTCGGCGTATACGGTGCGCACTCTCAAAAGCTGCCGCGCCGCAGTGGTTTACGACGTGGACGACGACTTCGCCGCATCGGAAGTAAAAATCGTCCTCTCCGACCTGTTCGGCGAGGAAACGCAATGCACTTTCGTCCGCGGCGACACCGCAAAGAAGATCAAGGTATACGAAATAGACAGACAGAAAAATTACGATTTAACCTGCGGGGTAGCCATAGAGGAAGGAGAATTTTTAAAGCGCGACAGGTACGACTTTGCCGACCTTTGCGCACTCGTTTCCCTTTTGCGCGCTCCCGGCGGCTGCCCTTGGGACAGAGTGCAGACCAACGCGAGCATAAAGCAAAACGTTATCGAAGAGGCCTACGAGTTGGCCGACGCCATAGAGCGCGGCGACGACGACGGAATTATGGAAGAGGTGGGCGATATTCTGCTTCAAGCGGCATTTCACTCCGTACTCAAGGAAGAACAGGGCGTGTTCGACGCAACCGACGCCATAACGGGCAACGTCAAAAAGCTCATCTTCCGACATTCTCACATATTCGGCAAAGACAAGGCGGAAGACGAGTGCGAGGCCCTCGGAGTATGGGACAAGAACAAGCTCAAGGAAAAGCATATGACCACCTTCGGCGAGAGCGTCGAGGCCGTTCCCAAAAATATGCCGGCCTGTATGCGCGCCCAAAAGGTGGGCAAGCGCGCAGGTAAGAGCGGTATGGATTTCCTTTCCCCCGTTTCGGCTTCGGAAAAACTGTGGGAAGAGGTGGAGGAAATGGTGGAGGCAATGAAAAAGGGAGACAAGGACGCCACTTTCGTGGAGGCCGGCGACGTGCTGTTCGCGGCCGTAAACACCTGCCGCCTTGCAAATGTCGACTGCGAGGAAGCCCTGCGCGCCGCGACGGACAAGTTCGTCGCACGGTTCGTGGAGTGTGAAAAGTTAATACTCGCCGACGGCAAAAACATGACCGATTTGGACGAGCTCGAATTGGATTTTTATTGGGTGAAAGCCAAAAATGCACTTGCACGGAATTGAGATAGGGAATCTAAGAACCGAAAACAATATTTTCTTGGCGCCGCTCGCCGGTTACACAAACGCAGTGTTCAGGCAGATGTGCTTCAACCTCGGCGCGGGGCTCACCTTTACCGAAATGGTCAGCGCGAAGGGGCTGTGCTATAACAGTGAAAATACCAAGGAGCTTTTGGCGTTGCCCCCCGACTATTGCGGAATTAACGCGGTTCAGCTGTTCGGCTCGGAGCCCGAATTCATGGAGCGGGCGGCGGCGGGCGAAGACGTAGCGCCCTTTGATTTGATAGATATAAATATGGGCTGTCCGGTGCCCAAAATTTACAAAAACGGCGAGGGCAGCGCCCTTTTAAACGATATTCCGCTCGCGCAAGAGCTTGTAAAGGCGGCCAAAAAAAGCGGAAAAAAAGTTTCCGTAAAGTTCCGCACGGGGATTGACGGCGGGCATATCGTCACGCGCGATTTTGCCGAAGCTTTAGAGGACGCGGGCGCCGATATGATAACCGTGCACGGCCGCACGCGCGATAAAATGTATTCGGGAGAGGTGGACTTTCGCGAAATAGCCAAGGCGAAAGCCGCCGTAAAAATTCCCGTAATCGCCAACGGCGGCGTGTTTTGCAGGGCCGACGCGGAAAAGCTTATAAACGAAACGGGTGCGGACGGCGTTATGGTAGCGCGCGGGGCGATGTACGACCCGTTCGTTTTCTCCGAAATTACGGGCAGGGCGGCGCCCGATAAAAAAGCGGTTATAAAATGGCAGCTGAATAAAACGTTCGCTTTATACGACTCGCGTTTCGCCACCGTCTATATGCGCAAAATGATTGCCTTTTACGTAAAGGGAATTGCGGGAGCGTCCGCCTTGCGGGTCAAGCTAATGCAGGCCGACGGCAGGGAGGCGATAGAAGAACTTTTGGACGGAATTCTAATTTGATGTTGAAACTGTTTATACGTTAATTTCAACAGTCATACCAATCGACGCGAAATGTTATTTTGCGTCCTTTTTTTACATTTTCCGACACGCCCGACCGCGTTATAATGCTTTCACGATGCAAGTCTTTGCGGAATATGCTCTTCTTGAAAATTTCTGTATGGATTTCACGCTGCTCTACTGCGCTAAGGCGGCCACCAAAAATCCCGCAAAATATTTCCGCCTGTTCGCTTCGGCCGTCCTCGGCGCAAGCTTCGCCGTAGTCTACCCGCTGTTCGGCGTCGGTGGCGCGGCGGGTATAGCGATAAAGCTTGCGTGCGGCGCGGCAATGTGCGCCTTGGCCGGTAAATATCAGTCCTTTAAGGGCTATGTAAAATTCACCGCCGTTTTCGCCGCGGTCACTTTCGCCCTCGGCGGCGGTCTGATAGCAATCTTTTCGCTTGCGGGCGTGGCGTATAAGGAGGGGAGCGGCTTTCTCCTATCTTCCGTACCCGTAGGTATACCGGCATTTTTTGCGCTTGCTTCGGCGATTCTAATCAAGAAGCTGAAAAGCAAGGTGGTCGCAAACAGAAACGTCGCCGCCACCTGCAAATTTTACAGCGGCGGAAAATGCGCGGTATGCGCGGGCTTTTACGACAGCGGTAACAAGGTGTATTGCAAGGGCGCGCCCGTCACCATAGTGCCGCAGGGCGTCGCGGAAAAACTGACCGAAGTCGCGTGTATAAAAACCTGCGTAGATATACATACTGTTGCAGGCAAAAGTCTGATTAAGGTATTCACCGCCGATAAAGTGGAGATAGACGACGGAAAAAGCGTGATTACGCGCAGTAACGTAATGTTGGGGGTCGCTCCGCACGGCGGGAAAAAAGTCGTGCTGCACCCCGATTTATCGGAGGTAAACTGAATTGTTTGACAAAATAAAGAGCCTTTTGCGCTCGCTTTTCGGACTGAATACGCTCGATTACATATGCGGAAGCGAAGCCCTTCCCCTGCCCTTTTCCGCAGAGGAAGAGAAAGATAAATTGGAGCTTTTGGAGAGCGGCGACGAACATGCCAAGGCCGAGCTTGTGGAGCACAACCTGCGGCTTGTCGTGTACATAGCCAAGAAGTTCGAGGGAACGGGCGCCGACGGCGACGACCTCGTTTCGGTTGGTACGATAGGACTGATAAAGGCTATCGACTCTTTCCGCTCGGACAAAAACATAAAGCTTGCGACCTATGCCTCGCGGTGCATAGAAAACGAAATTTTAATGTATCTGCGCCGCCTGTCGCGCGTAAAGCAGGAGGTCTCGTTCGACGAACCCCTGAATACCGATTGGGAGGGCAACGAGCTATTGCTTTCCGACGTTATGGGAACGGACGCGGACGCCGTGTATTCGGACGTCGAAGGCGGAGTGGAGAGGGAGCTGCTAAAAAAATCGCTGTTAAAGCTCTCTCCGCGCGAGCAGAAGATAATGCGCATGCGCTTCGGGTTGGACGGCGGCGAAGAGTTAACACAAAAAGACGTTGCCGACAGGCTGGGCATTTCCCAAAGCTACATATCGCGCCTTGAAAAAAAGATAATTTCAAAGCTCCAGAAAGATATTTTTAAACAGATATAAGACCTCGAACGCATATGTCACGCGTTTGCGGTGACCGACGGGTCACAGGTCATCCCGAGCCTGCCGTAAGGAGCGAAGCGACGGAATAGCGATTGTTC
>CAZELQ010000014.1:0-16859 GCA_964513195.1 uncultured Clostridia bacterium
TTATATGCCATATATAACGTCTAAGGGCGGCGAAGAGTCGGGCGGCGGCGAAAGCTCGGGCGGCGGCGAAGAATCGGGCGGAAGCTCGGACGGCGAAGAATCGGGCGGAAGCTCGGACGGCGTAGAGTTCCTGTGCAACCGTATGGCGGTGTTCGAAAAGGGGTATTTCAAGGGCGTTTTAAACGAGGAAGAAACGTTTGCGTTCAACCTTTTAAACGGCGAAATCCGTCACGCGTACACAGAGTGCACGAGCGGTGAGGAACGCCTCGTTCTCGGACTGAGGAATTGCAAGGGCGGCATATCTCTGGAGCTCGGGAGCGGCGCGCCCGTTGTTAAACTCTCGTTCTCCGCGGTGGCGAAGAGGATTGCGGACGGGAACGACCCCGACGCGAAGGTGAAGACGGAGGTCCGCACCTCCAAGGAGGATTTAAAGACGGGCGAGGAAAGCCTGACGAAACAACTTACCGCGCTGTTCGAGCGCACCAAGGAACTCGGCTGCGACGTTTTGAACGTTAGAGAGCTACTGTATAAAAAGCACAACAAATATTTCGAAACGCTGAAGGACAGCGTGTTTGAAAACGCCTCGCTGCACTGCGACGTAAAGCTGGAGACGATGGCGTAAAAGATATGCCCCGAAGCCGCAAAGGCTTCGGGGCTTTTCCCGTTTTACGTCAGGACACGTTGAGGTGCGCAAGCGTCTCTATAATGAGCTTGGCAAGCAGCTTTACGTCCTTTTCGGTGACGTCTTCGGAAGAGTTGGCGGCGAGAATTTCCGCCGTCTTCTTCGCTCCCTCGCCCGTCACGTCCTTTTCGATTGCGCTTGCAATCTCCGCGGCTACCGATTCGACGCCGTCGGAGGGGACGTAGCCCTCTATCAGGGTGGCGATAACCGCCTCGTGGGGGTTGGTCTGCTTTTCGTCCCTTACGAACTGTTCATAGAGAACGTAAACGACGGTTGACAGCGCGCCTACGGCGAACCCGTGCTCCATTACTCCGACGTAGTTGTCCAGAACGTACTTAAAGCTTAAGTGCCACAGCGCCGTATAGGACGCGTACAGCACGCCGCCTATCAAAAACGGCAGAAAGGTTACGACCTTTTTCTTGCGGTTTTTCAAGAGCGTCAGTTTGACAACCTGAACGAGAACGCAGGTTACCGCGGACAGGAGTATTACGTCGAATCCGTAAAACGAGAAGGCGTGAATAATCTCGAAAATGCTGATGGTTTTTTCCTCCTCACTTAAAATTATTTACACCCGGCGAATATATTATAAAGTGCCCGTGCGCCGTTAAAACGCGGGGAGTAAAAATAAAAAGTAAATTTTGCCGTGCGCATTTCACTTGCGCATATGCGCCGCCGTATGGTAAAATTCAGGTATGAGAATGCATAGAAAACCGCACCTTGACGAGCGGCTTGCCGCCTGCTCGCAGATAGTTACAATTTCCGACCTTGCGGAAAAGAATATGAAAAAAGCCGCGGAAAAAAAGGATTATCTTGATTTTGCCGCAATCTTTGAAAACGACAATCCCGTATGCCTGGAAATCGGGTGCGGTAAGGGCGGATTTATTTGCGAGCTTGCAAAGCGTGAGCCGCAACTAAACTTTATAGCCGTCGAAAAAATCTCCAACGTGCTGATAGAGGGGGCGGAGCGCGCGACGGCCGAAGCTCTTACGAACGTCCATTTTTTAAATTGCGCCGCCGAGGTGCTGCCGAGGTATATCGCGCCCGCGTGCATAGAAAAAATTTACCTCAATTTTTCCAATCCGTTGCCCAAAAAGGGGTATGCTAAACAGCGCCTCACCCACCCCGTATTTTTGGAAATTTACCGCGCGCTTTTAAAGCCGAACGGCATAATCGTACAGAAGACCGACGACGGCGATTTTTACGCTTTCTCGCTCGCGGGCTTTAAGGAGTGCGGCTTCGAGGTTGTGGAGGAGTGCACCGACCTCGCCGCCCTCGCAGACCCCGAAAATATAGTGACCGAGCACGAAAAGCGCTTTACGGAAATGGGCAAAAATATTTACAGGTTGGTAGTAAGAAGCCGATGACGGGGACGGAGATTGCGCTCGTCGCCGCCGGAGCGGTAATTTTAATTTGTCTCGCCGTCCTGTTTTTCCGTTATTCGAATAACTGCCTGCAAGTGACTAAGTATACCGTAGAGAGCGAAAAGATAGAAAAAGGCGTGCGGGTGGTACACCTCTCCGACCTGCACGGCAAGCGCTTCGGAAAGGGAAACCGCAAGCTGGTTGAAAAGGTCTCGGCGCTCCGCCCCGATATTATCGCTTTTACGGGCGACATCATCGACCGCTACGACCGCAGAAACGTGGAGGTCGCCGTAGAGGCGGTGGCTAAGCTCTCGCGGATTGCGCCCCTCTACTACGTTTCGGGCAACCACGAGATGCGCAGTCGGGAGTACAGGGCTTTTAGAAAGCGGCTGGCGGAAGCGGGCGCGGTCGTACTCGACGACGGCGCGGAGGAGGTCTGCGGCATAACCGTAGCCGGCGTTAATTGCGCGCACGTAAAGAGCGGTAAATTCTTTTCGCTTGCCGGGGGAGGCGGCTTCAAGCTTCTGCTGTCTCACCTGCCCCACTATATCGAGAGGTACGCCATGGCCGGTTACGATCTGACTCTGTGCGGTCACGCGCACGGCGGGCAATGGCGTATACCGTTCACCGGAATAGGACTGTATGCGCCGGGGCAGGGTCTGTTCCCGCGATACGCCGGGGGAATGCGTTCGTGCGGCAATATGCGGCAGGTAATTTCGAGAGGGCTGGGCAATTCGCAGTTTCCGCTGCGTCTTTTCAACCGCCCCGAGATAGTGGTTATCGACATAGTTAACAAATAGAGAAAGCCCCCGCGGCGCCGCCGCGGGGGCTTTGAAATTTTATTTATCTTATGAGTAGCGCCAAGATGGCTTTGATTGCGTGAAGTTTGTTTTCGGCCTGTTCGTAGACGATGGATTGTTTGCCGTCGATAACGTCGGCCGTAACCTCCACGCCGCGCCTTGCGGGCAGGGGATGCATAAACAGCGCCGTTCCGCTCGCCGCTGCCATTATGCGGTTGTTGACCCTGTAGGGGGCAAGCGCCTCGGCCTCTTCCTTGGTCAGTTGCTTATGGTAGTGGTAGCTGTCGGTGTAAATTACGTCGGCGTTCTTGGCGGCGTAAAGAGGGTCGTCGGTCACCTCTATGCTGCCGTATTGCTCGGCGCGCTCCAAGTGCTCGGGCTTGAGGGTAAAGGTCTCGGGAGTGGCGAACGCAACCTGCATACCGCACTTTACCGCGCCCATAAGCAGGGAGGCGGCCACGTTGGTGCCCTTGCCGATATAGGCAAGCTTAAGCCCCGCAAGCTTCTTTTTCTTTTCCCAAATGGTGAAGAGGTCGCTTACCGCCTGCATGGGCACGAAGTCCTTACTCGTCGAATTTATGACGGGAATGGGGGAGATGTGCGCGAAGTTTTCCAGCTCCGACTGTGCGATGCCGCGCGTTATCAGCGCGCCCACGCCGAAGCGGCTTATCACGTTTACGATGTCCTTGATATTCTCGCCCGCGCGCATGTCCTCTTCGTTGTAGTTTAAGTTAATGCTCTCGCCGCCGAGCTGGCGTATGCCTATTTCCAGAGCGGAGCGGGTGCGGACCGACGCGTCGCCGAACAAGAGGGCTATGGAAACGCCCTGAAGAATGTTGGTCTTTTCGTGGGCGGCAAACTTCGCCTTCATCTGTTTTGCGGCGTATAATAGCTCGAAGATTTCCTCGGTGGAGTAATCTGCAAGCTTGGTCATATGTTTCTGTGTTACCGAATAGCTCGGCGAATAGCGGTTAATATCCATAAATCTATTTTATCACACTTTGAATAAATCGTCAATCGGTTGGCGGAACGGAATATACGCAGCCGCAGTAATTTTGCCTGTAAAGGTTGTGCCCGCGGCTCAGCTCGATGCTGCGCAGGTAGCCGCCGCGCTTTTTGAAGTCGCTGTACAGCCATTTTACGCCCGTTTCGTTTTCCAGCGCCGCGCCTATGGCGTTTATGCGCGCGGCGTCCTTGAGTGGACTGATGGTGAGGGTAGTGCAAAAGTAGTCGAAGCCGCCCGCTTTTGCCGCCTCTGCGGTCGCTCCCAGCCTCAAGCGGAAGCACTCCGTGCACCGTTCGCCGCCCTCCTTACAATTTTCAAGCCCCTTTACGCGTTCGTAAAATTGCGCGGTATCGTGCGTGCAATCGGCAATTTCCGCCCAGCCCGTTTCCCGTACGAAGCGGATTAGCTCTCTCTTGCGCTTTTCGTATTCCGCGTCCTCTATGTTGGGGTTGTAAAAATACAGGGTTATTTCGAAAAAGTCCTTAAGCCTTTCCAGACAGGCGGAGGAGCAGGGCGCACAACAGGCGTGCAACAACAGCTTGCGCTTATTTCCGTTAAATCCGTCGCAGATGCTCTGCATTTTTTTGTCGTAGTCGACCGCGTTCATAAGCGTATTGTACTATCTTTTGCCTTTGTTTGCAAGGCGAGGCCAAAAAAAATTTGAGTAATTTGCAAAAATGCCCGCTGAGGTGTTGGAAAAAATTGCATTTCGTGTTATCATTTAGGGGCGGAGTAGAAAGTTATGTCTAATTTACAGCTTAAAACAGTCAGTAAAATTTACCCTTCGGGCACGCTTGCGCTCTATAAGGTCAACCTGAGCCTGTCCGACAGCGAGTTTATCGCCGTCGTCGGCGGGGAGAAGTGCGGGAAGTCCACCCTTTTGAGGGTGATTGCCGGCCTCGAGGAGGCGACCGAGGGGCACATTATAGTGGGCGACAAGGACGTTACCAACGAAAATTCCAAGGACAGGGACGTCGCGATGATATTTCAGGGCAACACGCTATACCCCTCGCTGAACGTTTTCGACAATATGGCCTACGGCCTGAAGATAAGAAAGACGGCGGCCTCGGTGGTCGAACAGCGCGTGAAGGCGGCGGCCGCAATATTGGGTCTGGAAGAAATTCTTTACCGCAAGCCCAAGGCGCTGACCGCGGAACAGAAACAGCGCGCGGCATTCGGCAGGGCGATCGTGCGCGAGCCCAAGCTGTACCTTTTGGACGACCCCATTTCGGGTATTTCCGCCGACGTGCGCGCAAAGCTGCGCTCGGTACTCATAAATCTGCAGATGAGAATGAACGGCACGTTCGTTTACGCCACCAAGAACGTCAACGAGGCGCTTACCATGGCGACGAGAATAGTCGTACTGCGCGAGGGCTTCGTCCAGCAGATAGATACGCCGCACAACCTATACGAATACCCCGCCAACGCCTACGTCGCCTTTACGATAGGCTCGCCCACCGTTAACTTCGTGAACAACGCGACGATAACGGAGGAGGACGGAAAATACGTTGCCGTCCTCGACGGGGTTAAGTTCCCCCTCCCCGACGATATTTCCGCGCGTTTCGAAGCCGTAAAGGACTATGCCGGCACGGGCAAAAAGGTGATTTTGGGCATACGCCCCGAAGATATGGGGGTGGGCGACGGCGGCTTTATGCAGGCGACGGTCGTCTCAGCCGAGGAAATTTCGGGAACGCCGTATGCGGACTGCGAGGGCGGCAAGCTGTCCTTCGTCGTGACGGCGGACGGCGTGAAGAAGGGCGATAACGTAAATCTTACCGCCGACCTTTCGCATATGTTTATATTCGACGCCGAGACGAGGCTTTCTTTGCTCGTGCGCGACGGGGGCTATGAGAAGACGGAGTTCGCCGACGCGGACGTTACGCCCTTAAGTTATGCGGAAGAGGAAGCGCTCAAAGCGAAGCTGCGCCTTCCCGTAAACGAAAAGAAGAAGAGATAGGGGCAGAGCCCTGACTTGCGCCTCCGCCTGCGGGGGCGTTTTTGTTTAAACGGCCGTTTAAAGGCTGCGGCGGTTGGCAATAATCTCAAAAACGTTTTTTAAGAAGATAAGTAAAGTGGACGTTGTATTGGACGCGTTGAAGGATACGGCAATCGTATTTCCCTTCATATTCATAATCTATATACTCATCGAGATGCTTGAAAACGGCACGACGGTCGCAAAGAGCCGCAAGGTTCTTCAAGGCCCGCTCGCGCCCCTTTTCGGCAGTGCGACGGGCTTGGTGCCCCAATGCGGATTTTCGGTGATGGCCGCGAAGCTGTACGATTCGGGGCTGATACGCACGGGTACGATTATGTCCGTCTTTCTCGCCACCAGCGACGAGGCGCTCATAATTTTGTTGGTCAACAGCCCTTTGCACGCCAACGCCGCGCAGGCAATATTGCCGCTTATTCTCGTAAAGCTTCTCGTAGCTATTTCGGCGGGCTATCTCGTGAACCTCGTCATTCCCGACAAGTGCGCCGAAGCGCGGCCGCTGTACGGCAAGGAAGGGGAAATTACCTCCTATTCCTGCGGTCACGAGCACGCGGGCAAGAGCACTGTAAAGCTGTACGTCGTCGAGCCGCTTTTGCACGCCTTAAAGGTCACGGCGTTTATTTTAATCGTCAACCTCGTTTTGGGCTTTATCATCGACGCTGTGGGCGAAGACACTATCGCCGCGGGGCTGATAGGCGGCACCTACTTCCAGCCCTTTATTTCGGCGGCGGTGGGGCTTATTCCGAATTGCGCGTCCTCCACGGTAATAACCGAAACCTTCGTTAAAGGCGGTATAACCTTCGGCAGCTGTGTGGCGGGGCTTTGCACCAACGCGGGGCTGGGGCTTGTGGTCATACTCAAAAATACCAAAAAGATTAAGAGAAACATACTGCTTATACTCTCGCTCTACGCAATCTCCGTGCTGGTGGGAATAGTCATAAACGTCATTATGACGCTAATTTAAATTTTAATTTTTAACCGCCGAAAAAAAGTTGACAGCCGACCCCCGGCTTTGGTATACTTTTTAAGCATTCTCGGAAAGAGGGAGGTGAAACAGATGTCCACTATAAGAGTAGGCGAGAACGAGTCGGTCGAAAGCGCTCTCAGAAGATTCAAGAGAAAGTGCTCGCGCGACGGCATAATCGGCGACCTCAGAAAGAAGGAATTTTATGAATCCCCTTCCGTAAAGAGACGCAAGAAGAGCGAAGCCGCAAGAAAAAGAAACAAGAACTGAATTTAAAAATCATAACTCTACCAAAGCTAAAACTTCGGTAGAGTTTTTTCATGTTCTGAAATGTCGAATGGGCGCGCTATATGTCGGCGCGAATGGGGTGAGGTGCATAGTTTATGGAGGATTTGAAGGTTGCGGCCAAGCAGGCCAAGCGCAGGCTTTCCACAGATTTTTGGAAGAGGTGCAAGGAGGATGTCGATACGACCGCCGAGGAGGCAAAAAGGCAGGGCAAGAACGCCGTAAAGGTACGCTCGCGACTGTACGATAAGGTCAAAAGCGCCATAAAGGGCGAGGCCGAGGACGGCTTTTATCTCAAGGTTAAGGCGCTCTTGGACGAATACGGCGAGGTGTCCGATATGATAGGCAGACTGACCGACGAGAGCTATTATTCCACCCTCTCTTACGAGGAACGGCAACGGTATACGATGCAGCTTTCGGCAAAGTATCTCGCAGCCTTGGAAAAATACAAAAAAGAAAAAGACGGCGCGGTGTAGGCAATGCTTGCTTTCACCGCCCTTTTTATGTTATACTGATATACGGGTTTGGGGAACCCGAGGCAGATATTATGAGCGACATTCTGGAAACACTTAACGAAGAGCAGATAAAGCCGGTAACCGACACTTCCGGTCAGGTTCTGGTGCTCGCCGGCGCGGGAAGCGGCAAGACGAGAGTGCTTACCACCCGAATTGCATACATACTCGAAAAGAATTTGTGCGCGCCCTCGTCCGTGCTTGCTATAACCTTTACCAACAAGGCCGCCGGGGAGATGAAGGAGAGGGTGGAAAAAATCATAGGCAACGCCGATAACATGTGGATTTGCACGATTCACTCTATGTGCGTGCGCATATTGCGCCGCTTCGGCGAGGAGCTGGGCATACACCCCAACTTTTCCATTTACAGCGAAAGCGAGCGCAACAACATAATTAAAAAGGTGTGCAAGGAGCACGGGTTGGAGGAAAAGGCCGTAAAGTCGGTAAAGTACCATATCGCCAACGCTAAAATGCTGGGGCTTTCCCCCGAGGAATACGCCGTGCGTTTCAAATTCGAAACCGACATAAAGGAGGCGGTCGCCTGTTACGAGCAATACGACGGATACCTGCACGATTACAACGCGCTCGACTTTGACGACTTGTTGGCCGAAACGCTAAAGCTGCTCAAAAAAAAGGGCGACGCTTACGCCTACTATTCGGACAAGTTCCGCTATATTCTGGTGGACGAATTTCAGGACACCAACGCCGTGCAATACGGCATTATAAGATTGCTTGCTTCCCGTCACGGCAACCTGTTCGCGGTGGGCGACGACGACCAGTCGATATACGGCTGGAGGGGTGCGGAGATAGAAAACATTCTGCGCTTCGATAAGGACTACCCCGACGCAAAGGTGTATAAGCTGCAGCGCAACTACCGCTCCACCAAGTCCATTTTAAATCTTGCGAACGTGGTCATAGCCAAGAACGGCAACCGCCATAAAAAAACGCTGTGGACGGAGGCAGAGGAGGGAGAAAAGCCCGAATACGTGCAATCCGACGGTGAAAAGGACGAGGCGCTTTTTGCCGCTAAGACCATAAACGCGGCCATATATTCCGGGGGCAAATACTCCGATTTTGCCGTTTTGATGCGCATAAACGCGCTGTCGCGCTCATACGAGCAGGAGTTCGCCAAGTACGGCATACCCTATAAGGTATTCGGCGGCTTCAAGTTCTTCGAGAGGCGGGAAATAAAGGACGTGCTCGCCTATATGCGTCTCGTTTCCAACCCGTACGACGACGAGGCGTTTACGAGGATTATCAACGTGCCGCGCCGCGGCATAGGCGGCCGCACTTTGGAGATTATGGAAGAGTACGCGCGGGAAAACGGGCTGTCGCTGTACGACGCCTGCATAGACGCCGACTCCATTGCCGTAACGGCCGCCGCACGGCAGAAAATAAAGGAATTTTCCGCCCTGTTAAAGGGCTTCGTCATCACCTCTCTGGAGGCGGGCGTGGGCGATTTGGTCAGGGAGATTATTACGGCGACCGACCTGAAGACCGCCTACGGGGACGGCACCGAGGAGGGCGACGCCAAGCTTGCCAACCTCGACGAATTTCTTGCGGCGGTGGACGACTTCGTCCGCCTCAACCCCGAGGCTACGCTGGACGAGTATCTGAATCAGGTCACGCTCGCCACCGATACCGACGAGATGGTGGACGGCGAGTACGTGACGCTCGCCACAATCCACTCGGTCAAGGGGCTGGAATTCAAGAACGTCATCATATGCGGCCTCGAGGAGGGAATTATGCCCACGTCGCGCGCAAAGGACGACCCTTCCGCGCTGGAGGAGGAGCGCCGACTCATGTACGTCGCCATAACCCGCGCGAAAAAGCGGCTGTACCTTACCCGTTCGAAGAGCAGATATCTTTACGGCCGCAGGGAGGACACCGTGCCCTCGCGCTTTATTCTCGATATGAAGGACGATATAAGCTCTAAGGAGAGCGAGGACTCCTACCGCAAGCCATACGGCGGGAGAAGGAGCTACCGCGGCGATTTTTCGGAGCGCATTTCGGTATTCGGCGATGGCTACGAGGGCGATTTTCGGGGCGAAAATCCGTCAAGGGGCAGGAGCGTTTACACCTCCGACGAGGGCTACGCGCCCGACCCTATACCGTCGTACCCCCGCGCCTATAAGGCCTTTTCTCCCGCAAAGTCGTTCGGCGGCGGGGCGATAACCAAGAACGGCGGCGGGGCGAAGAGCTATTCCGTCGGCTGTAAGGTAAGCCATCCCAAATTCGGAGTGGGTACGGTTATAGCGATTAAAAACGGCGGCAACGTCTTGAACGTCGCATTCGAAAATCAGGGCATAAAGGAATTGTCCGCTTCGATTGCTCCGCTTACTATTTTGAAATAAGGCAGACTATGAAAAACCGTGTAAGATATCTTATCGATACGTTAAACAAGTGGGCGTACGAATACTACGTTCTGGACAACCCCTCCGTTACGGACAGGGAGTACGACGCGCTGTACGACGAGCTGCGCGCCATAGAGGAAGAGAGCGGCGTGGTGGAGTTTGACAGCCCCACCAAGCGCGTCGGCGGCGAGCCCGTTAAGGCGTTCGAACGGCATACCCACGTGCACAGGCTGTACAGTCTTGACAAGTCGGTCACGGACGAGCAGATGACGGCGTTTTTCAACAGAATAAAAAAGGTCGTCGCCGCCCCCGAATACACGGTGGAATATAAATTCGACGGCCTCACTATGTGCCTGACCTACGACGGCGGAAAGTTCGTGCGGGCGACTACGCGCGGAAACGGCGTGGAGGGCGAGGACGTTACGGCGCAGTGCCTTACCATCAAAAGCTTTCCTCTTGCCATTGAATATAAGGGACTGTTGGAGGTGCAGGGCGAAGCGGTTATAAGACTGTCCGTGCTGGAGGAGTACAACAAAGCAGCCAAGGAGAAGCTGAAAAACGCGCGTAACGCCGCGGCCGGAGCCATAAGAAATCTCGACCCCAAGGCGACGGCGGAGAGGAAGCCCGAAATTCTGTTTTACAACGTTAATTATATGTCGGAGGGCGGTTTGCCCACGCAGGTCGCGCAATTCGAATTTTTAAAGAGCAACGGCTTTAAGGTGTACCCTTTCCTGCGCGTGTGCAAAAGCGAGGAGGAGGTGCTGTCCGCGATAGACGAGATAGAGGTAGAGCGCAAAAAGATAGACGTGCTCACCGACGGCGCGGTGGTAAAGCTGAACGACTGCGCCGTGCGCGGGGAGATAGGCTATACCGATAAATTCCCCCGCTGGGCGATGGCCTACAAATTCGAGGCGGAGGAGGCCGAAACAACCGTGAGAGAGGTGCGCTGGCAGGTGGGCAGGACGGGTAAGCTTACGCCGCTTGCCGAAGTCGAGCCGGTAGACCTCGGAGGCGTCACCGTGCGCAAGGCGACCCTGAACAATTTGGGCGACGTGAAGAAAAAGAACGTCATGGTGGGAAGCAGGGTGCTGATACGCCGCTCCAACGAGGTCATTCCCGAAATTTTGGGCGCCGTAGAGCACACCGACGCGAGTATGCCCGTAGAAAGACCCGAAAGGTGTCCTTTCTGCGGCGGCGTAATCGCAGAGGTCGGCGCAAACCTCTTCTGCGTAAACAGGTCGTGCAAGCCGAGGGTGGTGGCCGCGCTGTCGCACTTTGCAAGCAAGGGCGCTATGGACATAGAGGGCTTTTCCGAATCAACCGCGGCGCTGGTGCTCGAAAGGCTGGGCGTGGACAGGCCGTCCAAGCTGTACGGGCTGACAAAAGAAAAGCTCGCCAAGCTCGAGGGCTTTAAGGACAAAAAAATAACCAATCTGTTGAACGCGATAGAAAAGAGCAGGAAGGTAAAGCTCGAAAACTTTATTTTCGCGCTCGGCATAGACGGCGTGGGTAAGGTGGCTTCCGCGGCGCTCGCAAGGAGATTCAGGAGCATTGAAAATCTTGCCTCGGCCACGGTGGAGGAGCTGACGGAGATCGACGACGTGGGCGAGGTAACCGCGCGCGCGATAGCCGATTGGTTTGCTTTCGGCGGCAACAGGGAAGAACTTGCCGCACTTCTAAAATATATAACCCCCGAATTTAAAGAAAAGGGCGTTATCGGCGGCATATTCGCGGGGCAATTCGTCGTTTTAACGGGTACCTTGGCCTCGTTCAAGCGCAGCGACGCGCAGAAAATAATAGAGGAAAACGGGGGCGAGTGCCAGAGCTCGGTTACGGGTAAAACGACCTTGGTCGTTGCCGGAGAGGCGGCGGGCTCCAAGCTTGACAAGGCCGAAAAGTTAGGCGTGAAAATAATAGACGAAGAACAATTTTTGAATATGTTGAAGGAGGAATGAATAATGCAAAAGAGGATTAAGCTTGCCTACATAGGCGGCGGCTCCAAGCTTTGGGGCAGGATTTTTATGGGGGATTTGGCGTGCGAAAAGGATCTTTCGGGCGAAGTTGCGCTCTACGATATCGACCGCGCGGCCGCCGAGCGCAACGCCGCGATAGGCGCACGCATAAAGGCCGACCCCATGGCGGTAGGCAAGTTCGACTACGTGGTATGCGATAAGCTGGAAGACGCGCTCTCGGGCGCCGATTTCGTGGTTATCTCCATACTTCCCGGCACCTTTAAAGAGATGCGCTCCGACGTACATACGCCCGAAAAGTACGGCGTATTGCAGTCGGTGGGCGACACGGTAGGCCCCGGCGGCGTATTGCGCGCGATGCGCACGGTACCCATATACGAGGGGTTCGCGAAAGCGATAGAGCGCGTATGCCCGAACGCTTGGGTTATAAACTTCACCAACCCGATGACGATATGCACGAAGACGCTTTACGACGTCTTTCCCAAGATAAAGGCGTTCGGCTGCTGTCACGAGGTGTTCCACGCGCAGGTCTTTTTGTGCAAGGTGCTCAAAGAGATTCTGGGGCTCGACGTCGACCGTACCGAAATTTACGCCGACGCGTGCGGTATAAACCACTTCACTTGGATTACCGAGGCGACCTACCGCGATATCGATATACTCAAATTATTGCCCGAGTTTACCGATAAATTTTTCGATGAGGGGTACTACGAGTACGCCGACAGGTTTGCTTTCCGCACCGACCCGTTCGCCTACGGCAACAAGGTCAAGCTCGATATGTACCGCCGTTTCGGCGCTTTGGGCGCCGCGGGCGACAGGCATTTGGTCGAGTTTATGCCGTCGGGTTGGTATTTAAAGGACAGGGAGACGGTGGAGAAGTGGGCGTTCAATTTGACGACGGTCGATTTCAGGGAAAAGCAGCAGAGAGAGAAGATTGAGGAGAGCATTTTAATGGCAGAGGGCAAGAAACCCTTCCCCGTGCAGAAATCGGCAGAGGAGGCGGTCGACCTTATGAAGGCGATAATGGGCTTCGGCAAGCGCGTTTCCAACGTGAATATGCCCAATATCGGGCAGATGTCGCAGCTTCCCAAGGGGGCGATAGTGGAAACCAACTGTGTGTTCGTGGACGGCGGCGTGAAGCCTATCGTTTCCAATCCGCTGCCGCAGGGCGCGTTGGAGCTTGTAAAGCGCAACCACGAAAATATAGAGGCGTGCTACGACGGAATAAAGAAGCGCGACCTGTCAAAGATTTTTTCTGCGTTCAGGGCGCAGCCGCTCGCCGAAAATCTCACGGCGGAGGAGGCGCGCTCCCTGTTCGAAGAAATGTGCTGCAACACGCGTGAATATCTCGACCCCTATTTCGATTTGGACGGGTATTTCAAAAGGGCGTAAAAGCAATTGAGCACATAATATGCGCCGATTAACGCAAAAAAATAACGGTCTGCCGAGCGGCAAACCGTTGTTTTTATTTTAAAGATATTTTTTCAAATCGTCTACCCTGTCGCACCTTTCCCAAGGCAGCTGCGGCTTGCCGAAATGGCCGTACGCCGCCGTCTGCGCGTATATGGGGCGGCGCAGTGAAAGCGCCTTTATAATCGCGTAGGGTCTGAGGTCGAATTCCTTGACCACGATATCGGCAATTTCGCCGTCGGGAAGTGCGCCCGTGCCGAAAGTGTCTACGAATACCGATACGGGGCGCGACACGCCGATAGCGTAGGCTATTTGAAGCTCGGCCTTTTCGCACAGCCCCGCGGCAACCAAATTTTTGCACACGTAGCGCGCCATATAAGCGGCGGAGCGGTCTACCTTTGTGGGGTCCTTGCCCGAGAAAGAGCCGCCGCCGTGCGCGCAGGCGCCGCCGTAGGTGTCTACGATTATCTTTCTGCCCGTAAGACCGCTGTCGCCCTCGGGGCCGCCTATTATGAACCTGCCCGTCGGGTTAACCAAAAAGCGGGTGCCGCCGTCCAAAAGCTTTGCGGGAATTACCGCTTTTATGACTTCGGCTATCAAGTCCTTACGAAGTCGTTCCTGCGATACGCTCTCGTCGTGCTGGGAGGAAAGGACGACCGCGTCCACCCTCACGGGACGGTCTCCGTCGTACTCCACGGTTACCTGCGTTTTGCCGTCGGGGCGGAGATATGGCAGCGCGCCGCTCTTTCTCACCTCGGTAAGCCGTTGCGCCAGCCTGTGCGCGAGGGCTATGGGCAGAGGCATAAGCTCGTCCGTTTCGGAGCAGGCGAAACCGAACATCATTCCCTGATCGCCCGCGCCGAGCGCGTCTTCCTCGTCTGAAGCGCCCGCCTTTCTCTCCAAAGACCTGTCCACGCCCAGCGCTATATCGGGGCTCTGTCCGTGAACGGCCACCGTTATTTTACATTTGTCGTATGCAAAACCGCCGAAGTCGTAGCCTATTCGCTTTATCGTTCCGCGCGCTATTTTTTCGTAGTCGGGCTTGGCCGTGGTCGTCACCTCGCCCATAATCAGCAGACTGTCGTAAGCGGCGCAGCACTCGATTGCGCAGCGCGCGTTTTCATCTTGGGAAAGAATGGAATCTACGATGGCGTCTGCAATGCCGTCGCAGATTTTGTCGGGGTGCCCCTCGGTAACGCTCTCGCTCGTAAAAAATTTTTTCAAAATCGTTCTCCTTGTATGTACTTCTTCGGGTAATGGTTGGGGCATAAAAAAACCGTCCGGCGATACCGAACGGGCTGAAAGCAATTTAATTACCCATCGGTACGGTCTTAGCACCTTGCGTCGCAGGTTGCTGTGTGGTCGCAGAGCCGTTCTCTTACACACTCTCTATAGGTTACGCAGATATAATAACAGGTTAAAATCGTAAAGTCAAATAAATTACAGTTGTTTACAATTTCTATTTTATATGTTACAATCATTTATATGAATTGTACTCTCTGCCCCGTCGGGTGCGGGGTTGACAGAACTAACCGTTTGGGCAGGTGCGGCGTCGGCCCCGTGAAGATAGCTAAATACTACCTGCATCCGTATGAAGAACCTCCCGTCTCGCATAAGCGGGGAAGCGGCTGCATATTCTTTTGCGGGTGCGCCTTAAAATGCGTATTCTGCCAGAATTTCGAACTCTCGCGGAATATGCGCGGCAAGGAGGTTGACGTTATCGGGCTTACCGATATTTTCAAGAGACTCGAAGATATGGGCGCGGAGAATATCAATCTGGTAACGCCCACCCAATACGCGGACAAGATAGGCGAGGCGCTAAGCCTCTACCGGCCGAAAATACCCGTCGTCTACAACACGCACGGCTACGAGAAGACGGAAACGCTTAGGGCGCTTGACGGGCTTGTCGATATCTGGCTGCCCGACCTGAAGTTTGCCGACCCCTTTCTCGCCGAGAGATACACGGGCAGGCGGGACTACCCGGACTACGCTTTTCCCGCAGTCGAATTTATGGCGAAAAAGCCGCTGAAAACCGACGAAGAGGGCAAAATGCTTTCGGGCTGCATCGTGCGCCACTTGATTCTGCCGCTCGCGGTCTACGACAGCATAAACGTCGTAAAATTCGTTTCCTCGTTACCCGAAAGCGTATATTTAAGCCTCATGAGCCAATACACTCCCTGCGGCGACGCGTACGAATTTCCCGAGCTTACGCGGCGTATAACGGAGAGGGAGTACGAAACGGTGCTTTCCGCCGTGGAGGCGCTTCATCTCAAAAACGTGTTCGTGCAGGACAGGGAGAGCGCGGGAACCGTCTACATACCAAAGTGGGATTTTTAAGTTTAAATTATGCTTGTTTGCCGAAGTACTGCTTAAAAGCGGCGAACTTATAGGGTGAGGAGGTAAAAATGAAGAAAGACAAGAACGAAAAGAACGACAAGGCGGAGAATGAAAGAGAAGACGAATACGCCGTGACGGTCGCCGAAGTTACGGAGGCCGACAAGGCGCCCAAGGAGAAAAAGGAGTCGAGCCTGAAAAGAATTATGGGCTTTATCGACACCGCCAAGGTTGCCGGCAATTCGGCTACCGAATTTTACAACCACTGGATTAAACCCGTATACGACAACCGCGCGCAGATAAAGCGCCGCTTAAACGCCATTTGCACGTCGATTTCGCTGATATTTTTCATAATTTACATACCGCTTTTGCTGTTCGGCAAAATCGCCGACGGACTGTCGCTGGGTAAGGAAATAGCGCTCTACGTCTGCGTGGGCGTATATACGGTCACTATCGTGGCGCTCTTGATTGTCACGCTGGCGACGGGCAACAGCACTTCCACCGAGTCGGCCAAAAAGAGGAAAAAGGTGGGCAGGATTATACTGTTCATCGTGCGTATCGCGTCGGTTGCGATAAGCATAACCGCCCTCGTGATTTCGGAAGAGGAAGGAGGCGGCGAGCTCAACACCCTCGCTACGGTGGTCGCCATAATTTCCATAATCTTTTCGCTGCTACCCCTCGTGTTCGGCAGCATAGGCGGCTTCTTCCGCTGGCTGATATCGCCCGCCAAAATCAAGCGCAATTTTGCGTTCGTGGCGTTGGAGTGGAACCAGATGACTCAGGATGCCGATAATATGACCGACAAGAACTTAAAGCGCGCGATAAAGAAGTATGGCGACCGAGTAAACGACTGTCTTGATAAATATCTCTTGCCTCATATGGGAAAGAAATATATAAAATCCGTGGACGGCCAGCTAATAAAGCGCACGTTGGAGTGCGTGCCCGAGGAGGAGAGCAACCTCGCCGAATGGGTGATAAAGCGCATATTCGAGTATGCGGAAGAGTGCGGCTACGTCGATAGCAATCCCTGCGCGCCGTTGGAGCTTCAGGGCGACATAGTGCTGGAGGAGAAGTCCAAGCGCGTTGCCAATGCCTCGGACAAAAACGGCATTTTCGGCAGGGTAGCTTCGCTCTTCAAGAGGAAAGGGGAACAACCGGAACCGATAGACGTCGACGACGAAGAGGAGTAAACCG
>CAZELQ010000015.1:0-16535 GCA_964513195.1 uncultured Clostridia bacterium
ATAATAGAACGCACGCCCGCCGATACGAACACGAATGCGACTCTCAGTCTTTCAAGCTCGGACCCAAGTCTTACGTTTGAAAGTATATCGCTCGCGTCTGACACGACGGAGTACACGGTTTCCGCCCAAGTGCCGTATATCTTGCGGAGCGGCGTGGTTTCCGCCGCCGCAACCCCCGTGCAAAGCACGTCTCGGGTTACGGGGTATCAGCTGAACGGCGCAAGCTATTCCGCGAACGCCAAAATGAACCTCGAAGTGGGCGACAATACGCTTACAATCACCGTCGTATCGCAGGGAAGCCCGACGCCGGCGGCGACTACCGATTACACCGTTAAGATTACCGTAATTGCAGGCAATTCCGATACGGCGTATGACAAGATATACATTTCGGACGGCGACGGCAACGAGCTCAACTGGGACAGCGGTTTAAGTATAACGTTGACCACTTCGCAAATTTCGGGCTTGACGCTGCACGCCGCCGCGCAGACCTCCTCGTCCAAGGTCTATATAGACGGCGTCGAAACGACTTCCAAGTCTTTAACCCTCAGCGTTGGCAGCAATTCGTTCGTAGTAAAAATCGAAGCCGAAGACGGTCAATACGAAGAGTATACCGTAACGGTAACGGTTATGTCTGCCGGCACGTCGAACGACTACTCTGTGGATTTTAAATTTTATGCGGGCGGCGCGCAATGCTCTCTCCGTAATTTTAACAACACTTATTACGCGCAGTTCTACGATAACGTGACGTCGCTACGCGTAACCGTGACCACCTCCGATTCCGCCGACGACGTGTTTATCGGCGTATATGCGGGCAACACATTGAAAGGGTTGGCGGACTCCGGCGACAATATAGCATACAGCTCCGATATAACCGAAATAAAAGTGCAGATTCAGCGTTCGAGCGGTGAAATGCTTACATATACGATCGCTTTGGTTGCAATGTCGTCCTCGGCGACCGAAAATTATATTTCGGTGGGCGGAGATATACAGGCTTTCATATCTCAAAGCGATTTCTTAAGCGAGAACAAAAACGTAATAAACGAAACGGTTAAAGTAAAGTACAAGCAGAGCGACATAACTTTCTCTTTAGAACTCCCCGACACCATCACGGTTGAGGTGGTGTACGGCGCCGTACAAATTTCGGGAAACGGAAGCACCTCTGCTTTCGGCGTGCAGGCGTTTAGCACAGGAACGAATGAGATAACCTTGCGTGCCGAATCGTTAAGCACGGGTGGCAATACGATAGTTTTGCGGCTTGAAGATTCGAGCGCCGGTATTTCCAAACTGTATGTCTTAAATGTGGTGCGTGCGGAAAGCGGCGCCAAATCGGCGTATCTTGCACTGTTTATCGTATTCCTCATACTTTTCGTTGCGGCGGCTTGCGCGACCGTGGTATTTGTGATTAAATACTTCCGCAAGAAAAAATTCGGGCCTGTCGAATAATATGTTCGAACGGCGGTAAACTTCACGTAATCGGCTCTTAAAATTCAGCCCCGACGTTATTTTCGTCGGGGCGCTTGCTTTATACGCTTATTTTTCTTTACCTTGGTGTGTTTTTGTGGTAAAATATGGTTATAAATTAAGCAGAAGTAAAAGGGGAATCACAAATGACAGACAGGTATCAGCTTTCCGAAAAACAGAAAATGCTCGCTTTTGCGTTGCACGCGCGCGGGGTAAGCCGCAGTAATGCGGCGTCGATTTTAATGACGCTCGAAAACGACGACCAGATAGACGATATCACCTGGTATATGACCCAAAATCCGTCCGCCCCGCAGGAAGAGCTGGTAGCGGTTGCGTTTCAGATTCGCAAGGAGGCACACGAATAATAATATGGAACGAGAAAGACTTTTAAAATATGCACGGCTTATCGTCAGGACGGGGCTCAACGTAAAAGAGGGGCAGGACGTCCTTATAAATTGCGGTCTCGACCGGCCGGAATTCGTAGCTATGGTCGCCGAAGAGTGTTACAGGTGCGGCGCCCGCAAAGTGACCGTTAAATGGAGCTATATGCCCCTTTCGAAAATCAACTTTATTTACCGCTCCGTGGAGACTCTTTCGGAAGTAACCCCCGTTGACAGAGCCGAGCTTCAGACCCGCGTCGACAATCTTCCCTGCACGCTGTTTATCGATTCGGAGGATCCCGACGGACTGAACGGCACGGACAACGAGAAGATTTCCGAAGCGAACAAGGCGCGTTTCCCCATAATAAAACCCTACCGCGACGCTATGGAGAACAAATATCAGTGGTGTATAGCTGCCGTACCCGGAAAGGAGTGGGCTCACAAGGTCTTTCCCGACCTTCCCGTAGAAGAGGCGGTCGAAAAGCTTTGGGAGGCAATTTTATACACCTCGCGTGTTACGGACGACCCGATAGCGGAATGGGACAAACACAATAAAAACCTCGCAAAGCGTTGTGAATTTTTGAATAAATACCGCTTCGACAGTCTCGAATACAGGTCGTCAAACGGCACGGATTTTAAAGTCGGGCTCAACCCCAAGGGTATATTCTGCGGCGGCGGCGAAACCACCTTGGGCACGAACAACTATTTCAATCCCAATATTCCCTCGGAAGAGGTGTTCACCAGCCCCGTAAAGGGCAGGGCTGAAGGTAAGGTAGTCGCTACGAAGCCGCTCTCCTATCAAGGCAAGTTGATAGAAAACTTCTGGGTGGAATTCAAAGGCGGCAAGGCGGTTAAGGTCGGCGCAGAAAAAAATCAGGATTTGCTTGAAAAAATGATTGCTATGGACGAGGGCGCGGCATATCTCGGCGAGGTTGCGCTCATAGCCTACGACAGCCCCATAAACAATACCGGAATACTGTTCTACAACACCCTTTTCGACGAAAACGCGAGCTGTCATCTGGCGCTCGGCAGGGGCTTCAACAACTGTCTCGAAAACTACGAAAACTATACCAACGAGCAATGTCGGGAGCTCGGCATTAACAATTCTATGATACACGTCGACTTCATGATAGGCAGCAAGGATATGTCCATCGTCGGCGTGACGAAGAGCGGCGAGAGGGTGCAAATATTCAAGGACGGTAATTGGGCGTTTTAATGGAATACACTTTAATAACGGGCGCTTCGGGCGGAATAGGCGAATGTCTGGCAATGATTTGCGCAAGTCACGGCGCTAATCTCGTTCTGGTCGCGCGGAGCGGCGACAAACTCGAAAAAATAAAGAGCGCCATTGCGGAAAAATATTCCGTGGACGTCAGGATTTTCGCAATGGATTTAACCGAAGAGAGCGCTCCGGAAAAGCTTTTCGCACAAACCGAGGGCGAGGGTTTGGCAATAAGCACGCTCGTAAACAACGCGGGCTTCGGCGATTGGGGCGCCTTTACGGAGTGCGATTGGCAAAAGCAGGCCGATATGGTACAGCTCAATATAGTTGCGATTATGCACCTTTGCAGGCTGTACGCTCCCAAAATGAAGGAGCGCGGCAGGGGCAATATAATGAACCTCTCGTCCGTCGCGGCTCTGTCCGCGGGACCTTATATGTCTGTATACTACGCCTCTAAAAGCTTCGTACTCTCCTTTTCGCAGGCGCTCAGGGAGGAGCTTTTGCCGTACGGAATAAAGGTGACCGCACTGTGCCCGGGACCTACCGCCACGGGCTTCGAAAGGAATGCGGGCATCAAGAACAAGCGGCTGTTCTCTTCGGCGGGCAAAAAGGAAAAAGTCGCCCGCGCGGGCTACAAGGCTATGGTCAAGGGCAAGGCTATACGTATGGCGGGTAAGTACTCCCATATGTCCTTGATAGGTTCGCGGCTTTTCAGTCGCCGTATATGCCGCAAGTTCGTAGGTAAAATAAACAAGGGTTAAAAAACGGCGCGTATTTCAATTACGCGCCGTTCGGCATTTTATTCAATTATTTCCGCCTTAAAACGCCCTAACCAACGGTCATCCCGAGCAGGGCACGCGGTCATGTTGAGCGTAGTCGAAACATCCCACATACGAAGTCCGTTAACCCCTTGCCTTCCCCCTTAATAAAGGGGGAAGGTGTCACCGCAGGTGACGGATGAGGGATGTGTAATTGGAAAGCCAAGGATAAGGGGAATTTGCGATTTAAAGCTTTTCACTCCACCTGTAAAACGAAAAATTTAAGGTATTGCGTTTCCTCCGCGCAGAGCAGGGAGGGGTGGTCGGGCGCCTGCGACTTTATCTCTATGCAACGCACCGTTCTGCCGCTCTCCCGCGCGGCCTCGATAAGCATTTTTTCGAACAGCGGCAGGGTCATATAGTGCGAGCAGGAGCAGGTTATTAAAAAGCCGCCGCTCTTCACTATCTTCATCGCCGTAAGGTTAATGTCCTTGTAGCCGCGGTAGGCGTCCTTGACCTCGTCCGCCGTCTTGCAGAATGCGGGCGGGTCCAAAATTACGGTGTCGAACTGCCGTTTTTCCCTTTTGAAATTTCTTAAAATCGCGAACGCGTCGCCCTGTAAGGTTTCTATATTTTCGAACCCGTTTAACCGTGCGTTATCGGCTACGTTTTGCAATGCGAGCGGTGATATGTCGCAGGCAACGACCTTTTTCGCAACCGTCGCCGCGTTCAGTGAAAACCCTCCCGAGTTGCAGAAACAGTCCAAAACCCCGTCCGCGCCCGCGCAGTATTTTCTCGCGGCAAACCTGTTTTCTTTCTGGTCGAGGAAATAGCCCGTCTTTTGCCCGTTCTTAACGTCCACAAGCATTTTAATGCCGTTTTCCTCAATGGGGCAGTAGTCGGGCACCTCGCCGTACAACACGCCCTTAACCTCGGCAAGCCCCTCTTTTTTCCTCACGGCGACGTCGCTTCGCTCGTATATACCCGCGGGGTTAAACAGCTCCGCAAGGCACGAAGCAATCATTTGCTTTCTTAAATCAATGCCGAGGGAGAGGCATTGCATAACCAATATATCGCCGTATTTGTCCACGATAAGCGCGGGCAGGTTGTCGGCCTCGGCGAACACCATTCTGTAACAGTTCTCATACCCCAGCTTTTTCCTGTAGCCGTCGGCCTTTTTAATGGCGGCGAGGTAGTAATCTTTGTCGTCCTCCGAATTATCCCGTATGAAAATGCGCACTAAAATTTTGGAGGCGTGGTTGATATAGCCCTTGCCTATGAATCTGCCGTCGTGCGAATAAACTTCGGCAAGCGACCCGTTTTTGTCCTTGCCCTCTATGCGTGCGACTTCGTTGGCGTACACCCAGCTGTGCCCCGCGACTATGCGCTTTTCCTCGTTCTTTTTAAGGTATACCGAATAACTCATAACCTAATTTTATCACCGCCCGTCCGCGATTGCAAATAAAAAAGTATTATATCGGCTTTTTGGGGCGGCGACCGTTTGATTTTTATAAGCATATTTGGTATAATCTCTTAAAATGCGTCACTTGCTTAAATATCTTAAACATTATAAGGTGCAAACGATTCTCGCCCCGCTGTTCAAATTGCTGGAGGCGAGCTTCGAGCTACTCATTCCCATAATCGTCGCCGCGATAGTCGATAAAATCAACGGAATAGACGCCGGTATCGTGACCGAGGCTGAGGCGACCCGATACGTCGTATATTCCTGTCTTATTTTGGTCGCCCTCGGAGTGGTCGGGCTTATCAGCGCGGTCAGCGCCCAATACTTTGCCGCAAAGGCGGCGGTGGGCTTTTCCAAGGAGCTAAGAAGCGATATGTTCAAAAAGATGCAGTCGCTCTCCTATTACGAGATGGATTCCCTCGGCGCCTCCTCTATGATAACCAGAATGACCAGCGACGTCAACCAAGTGCAGACGGGCGTAAATTTGGTGTTGCGGCTGTTTATGCGCTCGCCGTTTATCGTGTTCGGCGCAATGGTTATGGCTTTTGTAATAAGCTTGACTGCGGGTTGGGTGTTCGCCGTAACCATAGCCGTACTGTTCGCCGTGGTCTTTACGATAATGCTCGTGACGATTCCGCTCTACAAAAAGACGCAGGCAAAGCTCGACGGGGTAACCGCCGCCACCCGCGAAACGCTGGTCGGCTCGAGGGTGGTCCGCGCCTTTTGCAAGGAGGACGCGGAAATCGGGGAATTCAAACGCCGCAACGACGGCCTCACGCGCTCCCAAAAGTTCGTCGGAAGAATTTCCGCGCTTATGAATCCTTTAACCTTTGCCGTAATTAACGTCGGAATTATCGTCTTGATACGTTTCGGCGCGTTAAACGTAAACTCGGGTACGCTTACGCAGGGGCAGGTAATCGCGCTGTACAACTACATGTCGCAGATTTTAATAGAGCTTATCAAGCTTGCCAACCTCATAATAACCGTGACCAAGTGTTTTGCAAGCGCGGGCAGACTGAACGAAATATTGAATTTAAGGTCGTCGTTAAAGCACGGAAGCGGCGAAAGGAGAGAGGGCGAGCCGTTCATTAAGTTCGACAACGTTTCCATGATTTATTCCGGCGGCGGCGCGAACGCCTTGGACGGCGTTTCCTTTACCGTCGAAAGGGGTGAAACGGTTGGCGTTATAGGCGGCACGGGCTCGGGTAAGAGCACGCTCGTAAATTTACTGCCGCACTTCTACGACGCCTCCGAGGGCGAAATACTCATAGACGGCGTAAACGTCAACGGCGCGGGCGACGAGGCCCTGCGCGAACGCTTCGGCATAGTTCCCCAGCGCGCGGTCCTGTTTAAGGGCACCATACGCGAAAATATCAGATGGGGCAACGAAGCCGCCACCGACGGGGAGATAGAGGAAGCTCTGTCGGTTGCCTGCGCTTCCGACGTAGTCGCCTCCAAGCCCGACGGCCTCGACGAGATGGTGGAGCAGGGCGGCAAGAATTTTTCGGGCGGCCAGCGCCAGCGTTTGACCATAGCCCGCGCGCTCGTAAAAAAACCGCAGATTTTAATTCTGGACGACAGCTCCTCGGCGCTCGACTACGCTACCGACGCGCGGCTGCGTAAAAATCTGAAGTCGCTCGACTATCGCCCGACCGTATTTCTCGTCTCGCAGCGCACGGGGTCAATCCGCCACGCCGACAAAATCCTCGTTCTCGACGGCGGCAAATTGGTCGGCTGCGGCACGCACGAGGAGCTTTTGAAAACCTGCGAAGTGTACAGGGAAATCCACTTCTCCCAATACGGAAAGGAGGAGGCGTGACCGTGCAGACCTATTCGCAGAAAAAGATTTTAAAAAGAGTTTTGTTGCAGCTCAAAGGCCATATGCCGCTTATCGCACTCACTATATTCTGCGCCCTCGTTTCGGTTGCGGGTACGCTGGTAGTTCCCATGCTGTTCGGCAACGCAATCGACTATATAATCGAGGCGGGGCGGGTCGACTTCGAAAGGCTTACCGTCTACTTTATCGCAATCGCCGCAACCGTCGCCGTGACGGCGGTAATGCAGTGGCTTATGAATATCGTCAACAACCGAATAGTATACGGCGTGGTAAACGATATCAGGGCGGAAGCGTTCTCGCATTTGCAAAGTTTGCCCCTGAAATATATCGACGGGCACCCGTACGGCGATATCGTCTCGCGCTGTATCGCCGACGTCGACCAATTCGCCGACGGCCTTTTGATGGGCTTTACGCAGCTGTTCAGCGGCGTAATAACCATTATCGCCACGCTCGTTTTGATGTTCGTTTACAATTGGATAATCGCGCTCGCCGTCTTTTTGATTACGCCGCTTTCGCTGTTCGTCGCCAAGTTTATCTCTTCGCACACCTATTCTATGTTCAAAAAGACGTCCAAGATAAGGGGCGAGCAGACGGCGTTCATCGAGGAAATGGTGGGCGAGATGAAAGTCGTTCAGGCGTTCGGCAGGGAGGACGAAAATCAGAAAAAATTCGACGAGATAAACGGCGAGCTCACCAAAGCCTCCCTCTCGTCCACGTTTTTCTCCTCGCTTACAAACCCTTGCACGCGCTTCGTCAACGCCGTTGTATACGCGGCGGTCGCACTCTCGGGTGCGCTTACCATAATATACCCGTCGGTGCTTCCCGTGGCTTTCGGCGTGGGCAAGCTCACCACTCTTTTAAGCTATTCGAGCCAATATACCAAGCCGTTTAACGAAATTTCGGGCGTGGTCACCGAGTTCCAGAATGCTATAGCCTGCGCGGGCAGAATTTACGAGCTCATAGACGAGCCCCTGCAACGGCCGGACCCCGACGACGCCGAGGTTCTCGGAAAAGTGGACGGCAACGTGCGTTTCGAGAACGTGACCTTCTCCTATGAGGAGGACAAGCCGCTGATTCGCAACCTAAGTCTTTCCGCGGCGGCGGGTCAGAGAATTGCTATCGTCGGCCCGACGGGCTGCGGCAAGACCACGCTCATAAATCTGTTGATGCGTTTTTACGAGGTAAACGGCGGGCAAATAACGGTGGACGGTAAAAATACCGCCCGTCTTACGCGCAGGTCGCTGCGCTCGGCGTACGGAATGGTATTGCAGGACACTTGGCTAAAGAGCGGCACGGTACGCGACAATATCGTAATCGGAAAGCCCGACGCAACCGACGAGGAAGTTATAGAGGCGGCAAAAAAAGTAAACGCGCACGCGTTTATAATGCAGATGAAGGACGGCTATAATACCAAAATCGGCGAGGACGGCGGCAACCTGTCGCAGGGGCAGAAGCAGCTACTGTGCATAACCAGGATTATGCTCGCCCTGCCGCCCATGCTTATTCTGGACGAAGCCACCTCGTCTATCGACACCCGCACGGAGATGAAAATCCAACAGGCTTTCGCCCGTCTCATGCAGGGCAGGACGAGCTTTATCGTCGCCCACAGGCTGTCTACCATAAGGGAGGCCGACCTCATATTGGTAATGAAGGACGGCAATATAATAGAGCAAGGCAAGCACGGGGAGCTTCTCTTAAAGGGCGGCTTCTATGCGGAGCTGTACAACAGTCAGTTTGCAAACTGAAAATATAAACGGATCGGAGGAGCAATGTTACAGGTCAACAACGTATCGCTACAGTACGGCAGTAAAAAGCTGTTCGAGGACGTAAACTTAAAATTTACAAAGGGTAATTGCTATGGCATAATCGGCGCCAACGGCGCGGGCAAGTCAACCTTTTTAAAGGTTTTGAGCGGTGAGGTGGAGCCTAACCGCGGCGACGTCACCCTCGACAAAAACGAGCGTATGTCCGTGCTTATGCAGAACCAGAGCGCGTTCGACGACGTCACCGTTCTGCGTGCGGTAATGCTCGGTCACAGAAGATTGGTGCAGATAATGGACGAGAAGGACGCGCTGTACGCAAAGGAGGACTTCTCCGAAGCGGACGGCGTCCGCGCGAGCGAGCTTGAAAGCGAGTTTGCCGAGCTCGGCGGTTGGGAAGCCGAGTACGAGGCCCAAACTCTTTTAAACGCCCTCGATATCGGCGAAGAAATGTACGACGTGCCGATGGCCGACGTGGACGCCAAGCGCAAGGTCAAAATACTTTTGGCGCAGGCGCTGTTCGGCAATCCGGACGTCCTTTTATTGGACGAGCCCACCAACAACCTCGATATCAAGACTGTGCGTTGGCTGGAAAATTATCTTATGGACTTCGAAAACACCATAATAATCGTGTCGCATAACAGGCATTTTTTAAACAAGGTATGCACGCATATCTGCGACGTGGACTTCGGCAAGATAAATATGATGCTCGGCAACTACGACTTCTGGTACGAGACCAGCCAGCTCCTCGCCCGCCAGCAGCGCGACGTAAACAAGAAGAACGAACAGCGCGCAAAGGAATTGCAGGAATTTATCGCCCGTTTCGCCGCCAACGCGTCCAAGTCAAGGCAGGCAACCTCCCGCAAAAAGGAGCTTGAAAAGTTGACCATTTCCGATTTCAAGCCCTCGCTGAGAAAATACCCCTATATCGATTTCAAATACGAAAAGGAAATAGGCAACGATATCTTAATGGTGGAGGGTCTGACCAAAAAAGGTTATTTCGAGAACGTTTCTTTTACCGTACAGCGCGACGACAAGATAGGCATAGTAAGCGACAAATCCACGACCATTTCCATGTTGTACGATATTCTTACGGGCAAAACGCAGCCCGACTCGGGTACCGTCCGCTGGGGCAAAACCATTTCGGCTTCCTATTTCCCCGAAAACAACAACGAATTCTTTCAGGGCTGCGAACTGACCTTGGTACAGTGGCTGTCGCAGTTCTCCGCCGACCACTACGAGGAGTACCTCCGCGGTTGGCTCGGCAGAATGTTGTTCTCCGGCGAGGAGGCCTTAAAGCAGGCCAAGGTACTCTCGGGCGGCGAAAAGGTTAGGTGTATGCTTGCAAAAATGATGCTTGAGGGCGGCAACTTCCTCATATTCGACGAACCCACCAACCATCTCGACTTGGAGAGCATAACCTCGCTCAACAACGGCATGAAAAATTTTAAGGGCTGTATGCTGTTCACCTCTCACGACCAAGAGCTTATGAATACCGTAGCCAACAGAATAATCGAAATTAACGGCACCAAGGTTTTCGACAAGAACGTAACCTACGACGAATATATCGACATAATTACGCAATAGGAAAGGAAAAGAAATGATAAACCAGACCAACCTACGTTACGGCAAAGTCCGTTCGGCAATAAGGGAGCTGTTCGAGTACGGCAGAAAACGGAAGGCGGAGATAGGGGAGGAGAACGTGTTCGATTTCTCTCTCGGCAACCCCTCCGTACCCGCGCCCGAAGAGGTAGAAGAGGAGCTTATAAGGCTTATACGGAACACCGACCCCGTCAGTTTGCACGGCTATACGTCGGCGCAGGGCGATTATTCCGTGCGTGTAAAAATAGCCGAAAATATAAATTCGCGCTTTTCCGCGGGGCTTGACGCCGACTGTATCTATATGACCTGCGGCGCGGCGGCTTCGCTGTGCATAACCTTAAACGCGCTGTTAAACGAGGGCGACGAGGTTATAACCTTCGCGCCGTTCTTCCCCGAATATGCCGTATTTACCGCAAACGCCGGCGGTAAACTTGTCGCCGTAAGGAGCGACCCCGGGACCTTTATGCCCGACATGTCGGCGTTTTCCGCGGCCCTCAACGGGAGGACCAAGGCGGTCATAATCAACTCCCCCAACAACCCCAGCGGCGTGGTCTACGGCGAAGAGGTAATAAAAGAGCTCACCGATAAATTAAAGGAGCACGAAAAGAAGTCCGGCGTCCGCGTCTTTCTCATCTCCGACGAGCCGTACAGAGAGCTCGTATTCGGCGGCGTCACCGTGCCCTACATTATGAATTATTACGATGACAGCGTGGTCTGCTATTCCTTTTCCAAGAGCCTTTCTCTTCCCGGAGAGAGAATAGGGTATATCGCCGTCAATAATAAAATGCGCGATTGGACGGACGTCTACGCCGCAGTGTGCGGTGCGGGTCGCGCCTTGGGCTACGTCTGCGCTCCCGCGCTTTTCCAGCGCCTGGTCGCCAACCTTCTCGGCAAGACGTCCGATATCTCGGTCTATAAGTCCAACCGCGACGTTCTCTGCGCCGCGCTTAGGGAGTACGGCTACAGTGTGGTGCGCCCCGACGGCGCGTTCTATCTGTTTGTGAAGTCGCCCGAAAAGGACGCCGCGGCTTTTGCCGGTCGCGCCAAAAAGTACGAGCTTTTGTTAGTTCCCGCCGACAGCTTCGGGGTCGAGGGGTACGTGCGCATTTCCTATTGCGTAAGCCCTGCGACAATTAAAAATTCCCTGCCCGCCTTCAAGGCTCTTATGGAAGAATATAAGAAGTAAAGGAATATAATAAACAACGCAAGAGCGGCGCGGCCATTAAAAATGGCCGCGCCGCTCTGTTATATAAAAATCAATATTTTTTCAGGCGTTTTTTAATGCTCTTAATCTCCGCCCTGACGCTTTTGGAGGAAGCGCCGCCGTAGCTCGTCCTTGCGTCCGCGCACGCCCTCGCCTTTACTACCTCGACTATGTCGCCGCCGAACTCGGGCGCATAGCCCATATAGTCCTGCGCGCTCATAGTCTGCAGGGTTTTGCCCTTTTCTATACAGTCGCGCACGATTTTTCCCACTATGGAGTGGGCAGTGCGGAAAGGCACGCCCTTTTTCGCGAGATAGTCGGCGACGTCCGTCGCACAGCAGAACCCGCCCTCGGCCGCCTTGTTCATTCTCCTCACCTTAAAGGAAATCGCGCCGAGCATTTCCGCCATTATGTCCACGCAGTTGATAACCTGCGTTTCCGCGTCGAAAAAGCCCTCCTTGTCCTCCTGCAAATCCTTGTTATACGCAAGCGGTATGCCCTTTATGGTGGTCAAAAGCGCCATAAGATGCCCGTAAACTCTGCCCGTCTTTCCGCGCATAAGCTCGGCGATATCGGGGTTTTTCTTCTGCGGCATAATGGAGCTGCCGGTGGAGTAGGCGTCGCTTATCTCGAAATAGCCGAACTCCTCGGTGGAGTAGAGTATTACGTCCTCGCAAAGCCGCGAAAGGTGCGCCATTATAAGCGAGGCGTTAAATAGGTATTCGGCCACGAAATCCCTGTCGGAAACGCCGTCCAAGGAATTTTCGCAGGGGCGGTCGAACTCCAGCATTTCGCAGGTTATGTTTCTGTCGATGGGGTAGGAGGTACCTGCCAACGCCCCGCTGCCCAAGGGCATCACGTTGGCGCGCTCGCGGCTTGCAACCGTCCTGTCGAGGTCGCGCATAAACATTTCGGCGTACGCCAAAAAGAAGTGCCCCGCGCACATCGGCTGCGCCTTTCTGAGGTGCGTATAGCCGGGCAGAAGGTATTTCAGTCCGTCGTCGGCTTTCATAACCAACGCTTCCACAAGGTTGTACAGACTCTCGGTAAGATTATCGAACGAGCCGCGCACGTACAGCCTTAAATCGGTCGCCACTTGGTCGTTTCTGCTCCTTGCCGTGTGTAGCTTTTTGCCTGCGTCGCCTATTCGCGCGACAAGCTCGTTTTCCACGAAGGAGTGTATGTCCTCGGCGCCCTCTATTTCCAGCTTCCCGCTCTCTATATCGGCGGCGATAGCTTCCAGCCCGTCGCATATCTTTTTCGCGTCGTCCAAAGAGATAATGCCGCAATGCCCGAGCATGGCGGCGTGCGCCAGCGACGCCGTTATGTCAACTGCCCACAGTTTTTTGTCGAACGGCAGCGAGTCGTTGAACAGGTCTGCGTTTTTCGCGGTGGGTGCGTCGAACCGCCCTTCCCAAAGTTTCATAATTGTTTCCTCAAAAAATTGACTTATACGTTGATATTATAGTATAATTTAAAGGTATAAATCAAGTTTTTTTCGGTACAAAAACGCGGGAGAAAGAGAGAACGGACGAATGATAATTTTAGGCGTGGACCCCGGCTTTGGAACGATGGGCTTCGGGGTCGTCGACAAAAAGAATAACGGCGATTGCGTCGCCGTCTCCTACGGTGCAGTCCGTACTCCGGCAGAGGAGGCTTTTCCCGTCCGTCTTGCCATGCTCGAAGAGGACTTGAACAAAATCTACGCGCGCTACTGTCCTGAGGAAATCTCCGTCGAGGAGCTGTTCTTCACCAAGAACGTCACCACGGGCATACAGGTCGCTGAGGCGAGGGGAGTAATTCTTTTGTCGGCCATAAAGTATTGCGGCAAGCTTTACGAATACACTCCCAACCAGATAAAGCAGGCGCTTACGGGGTACGGTAAGGCGGACAAGGTGCAGATGATGCACGTCGTGCAATCGCTTTTGCACTTAGATAAAATTCCCCGCCCCGACGACGCGGCCGACGCTCTCGCCGTCGCACTGTGCCACGCGCACACCTCGCGTTTCGGCGGCATGTTCGGAATACGTTAAAAAGGGTTAAAATTATGATAGGTTATTTAAAAGGCAAGGTTTTGAATACGACGGCCGAAACCGCCATAATCGTGGCGGGCGGCGTGGGATTCGAAGTGTATTGCTCGGGTTCGGCTTTTTCCAAGATGACGGAGGGGCGGGATTGCGAGCTCTACACCTATATGCAGTTTTCCGAGCAGAACGGCATAACCTTATACGGTTTTGCCGACCCGCAGGAAAAGGCTATGTTTTTAAAGCTCGTGTCGGTGTCGGGCGTGGGTCCCAAAATGGGGCTTGCCGTGCTCACTTATATGAACGTAAACGACGTCGCCGTAGCCGTAGCCACGGGCGACGTAAAGAGGCTTTCGCAGGTAAAGGGGCTGGGCAAGAAGACGGCCGAGCGCCTTATTTTGGAGCTTAAAGAAAGCGTTTCCGCGCCCGTAACCGATTTTTCGGGGGCGGCCATAACCGCGCCGCCCGTCACAAACGGCGACGAGGACGCGGTGGTTGCGCTCGTCTCCCTCGGGTTCACCCGCGCGGAGAGCGAACGCGCAGTTTCCAAGGCTAAGGCAAGCGGCGCCGAAAGGGTGGAAGATATAATAATGCTCGCTCTAAGGGGTATGTAATTTATGATAGAGGAAGAGAATTTCGGGGAATTCGGCACGGACGGCGTAGATAGGCTGGTGCAGAGTACCCGCGGCGAATACGACGCCGAGGAAAACGCGCTGCGCCCCAAAACCTTGGAAGCGTACGTCGGACAGTGCAAGGTAAAAGAGAATTTAACCGTATATATGAACGCGGCAAAGAAGCGCGGCGAGGTATTGGAGCACGTGCTTTTATACGGCGCGCCCGGTCTCGGTAAAACGACTCTCGCCCACATAATCGCCAATGAAATGGGCGGTCAGCTCAAAATGACCAGCGCCCCCGCGATAGAGCGCAGCGGCGATCTGGCCGCGCTTTTAACCAACCTCAACGACGGCGACGTCCTGTTCATAGACGAAATTCACAGACTCAACCACAGCGTGGAGGAGATTTTATATTCGGCTATGGAGGATTACGCCCTCGATATTATCGTGGGTAAGGGCCCCAGCGCGCGTAATATCCGCTTTTCGTTGAAAAAGTTTACGCTCATCGGCGCTACGACCCGCGCAGGTATGATTGCCAACCCCCTGCGCGACAGGTTCGGCATTATCTGCCGTCTCGAAATGTATACGCCCGCGGAGCTCGAGGAAATAGTGACCCGCAGCGCCAAAACCCTCGACATCGCAATCGGTTCCGACGCCGCGAAAGAGCTTGCAATGCGCTCCCGCGGAACGCCCCGAATAGCCAACAGACTTTTGAAGAGGGTACGCGACTTTTCAACCGTCAACAACAGCGCCTCGGTAACCTTGGAGGACGCGCGCTTTGCACTCGGGAGAATGGAGATAGACGACCTCGGACTTGACGAAACCGACCGCAATATTCTGCGGGCAATGGTCGAAAAATTCGACGGCAAGCCCGTCGGCTTGGAGACTCTCGCCGCAACCGTCAACGAGGACGCGGGTACGATTGAGGACGTTTACGAGCCCTATCTTCTGCAGCTCGGCTTTATCGCCCGCACGCCGCGCGGCCGCGTAATTTTAAAGGGCGGCTACGAGCACCTCGGCTATAAAATAACCGAAAAACAGAAGGAGCAGCTATCGCTGTTCGACAAGGACGGTAACTGAAACGGCTATGCAGTACAGAAAAAGCGATTTTTACTACGAGCTCCCGCCCGAGCTTATCGCACAGACGCCCGTAACGCCGAGAGACAGCTCCCGCTTGTTGGTCTACGACAGGGCGACCGATAAAACAGAACACCGCATTTTCCGTGATATCACCGACTATTTGCGGGCGGGCGACGTGCTCGTAATCAACAACACGAAAGTCTTGCCCGCACGCATATATGCGCATACGGAGCACGGCGGCGCAATCGAGATACTCCTTTTAAAGCGGCTCGATAAGGACGTCTGGGAGGTGCTCGCGAAGCCGGGAAAAAAGTGCGCGGTCGGCAAAACTTTTAAAGTGTGCGACAAGCTGTCGTTCACCGTCGAGGGCGTAACCGACAGCGGCGAAAGGGTAGTACGCTTTATCTACGACGGAGTTTTCGAGAATATTTTAGAGGAAGTAGGCACAATGCCACTCCCGCCGTATATAAAGGAAAAGCTTAAGGACCAAAACAGATACCAAACCGTATACGCCAAGACCGACGGTTCGGCCGCGGCGCCTACCGCCGGTCTGCATTTCACGCCCGAGCTACTCGCCAAAATCTGCTCTATGGGCGTGGAGATAGTGGAGGTCTTGCTTCACGTGGGATTGGGCACCTTCCGCCCCGTAAAAGAGGAAATCATAACCGACCACAAAATGCACGGCGAATACTTCGAGGTAACGGAAGAAGCCGCCGAAAAAATAAATAAGGCTAAGGCGGAGGGCCGTCGGGTAATCGCGGTAGGCACGACCTCGGTCCGCACGCTGGAGAGCGCGTCGCCCGAAAAGGGCAGAATCTGCGCCTGCCGCGGCGAAACGCACATATTTATTTACCCGCCCTATGAATTTAAAATCGTAGACGCGCTCGTCACCAATTTCCACCTGCCGGAAAGCACCCTCATAATGCTCGTCGCCGCCTTCGTCGGCAGGGAAAAAATATTGGAAATATACGGGGAAGCGGTGGAGGAAAAATACAGATTTTTCAGTTTCGGCGACGCCATGTTTATTGTATAAATTACGAAAAATTACGAAAAAACTCCGAAATTTTACGAAAATCGTATTGACAATCGGCATATAATAAGCTATAATAGGACAGTAAATTAAGGAGGACA
>CAZELQ010000016.1:0-16348 GCA_964513195.1 uncultured Clostridia bacterium
AAAAAGAAATCGACGGGAAACTTTAGAATAAATTAAGGAAAGATATACATATGGTACACTACACAACACTCCCCAACGGGGTAAGACTGATCGTAAAAAGAATGAGCGGGCTTCTGTCCGTGTCAATGGGTATAATCGTCGGCACGGGCGCCTCGGTGGAAACGGACGGCGAGGACGGCATTTCACACTATATCGAACACATGATGTTCAAAGGTACGAAAAAGCGCACGGCCTTCCAGATTTCCGACAGAATGGACGCCATCGGCGCGCAGGTAAACGCGTTTACTTCCAAGGACATAACCTGCTACTACGCCAAGTGCACTTCCAACCACGCGGGGGAAGCGTTCGAAATTCTCTCCGACCTGTTTTTAAACAGCACCTTTCCCGACGACGAGGCCGAGAGGGAAAAGGGCGTCATAATCGAGGAGATAAATATGAACGAGGACACGCCGGACGACCTGTGTCTCGACGTTCTCTCACGGGCATTTTTCGGAAAGGAAAACTACGGCAGAAATATTCTCGGCACGAAGGCCAACGTGCGTTCGTTTACCCGCGATGACGTCGCCGCGTATATGCACGGCAGGTATACCGCCGACAATATCGTCATTTCCATGGCGGGCGATATCTCCCCCGAGTTTGCCGAAGAGCTCGCCGTCAAATATTTCTCCTCGCTTGCCGCCGACAGGGCAGACCCACGCCCCGTAACGGTCACGCTTAAAGGCGGTAACCTCGTTAAGAAAAAGGACATAGAACAGGTGCACATAGCCCTCGCCTATCCGTCGGTCAAGCGGTACGACGAGCTGTGCGACGCGACCAATATTATGAACGCCGTGCTCGGCGGCAGTATGTCCTCCCGCCTGTTTCAGACCGTGCGCGAAAAATTGGGCCTTGCCTACACGGTTTACTCCTATCTTTCGCTCTACGAAAAGGCGGGCGCGTTGGCAATCTACGCCGGAGTAAACGCCGAAAACTATAAGCGCTCGTTTCAGGCGATAACCGACTGTATCGGACTCTTGAAGAAAAACGGCGTGACGGAGGAGGAGTTCGGGCGCGGTAAGGAACAGCTTCTCTCCTCGCACGTGTTCGCGCAGGAGAGTACAAGCTCCCAGATGCTTTTATACGGCAAGGAGCTTATCTATTCGGGCAAGGTGTACGACTTCGGCGAGAAAATGGACAAGCTGGGCGCCGTGTCCTTAGACGACGTAAACGCCGCCATAGAGTTCAATTTCAACCCCGACAAAATGGCTACGGCCGTAGTCGGCAACGTGGACAAACCCCTCTTATGAGTAACCTTGTAAAGGGGTTTGACCCTTTTTACGCCCCCGACAGCAAGGTGTTGATTCTCGGCTCGTTTCCGTCGGTAAAGAGTCGGGCGCAGCGCTTTTATTACGGAAATCCCCAAAACGCCTTTTGGCGCATTATCGCAACCTTTTTCGGCGAAAAAACTCCGTCTGCCGTGGAGGAGAAAAAGGCGCTCTTATCTTCGCGGAAAATAGCTTTGTGGGACGTGGTCGCCGAGTGCGAAATCGTCGGCTCGCGCGATGAAACGATAAAAAATTTTAAGGTCGCAAATATAAATTCTCTCTTGCAAAATTCTTCGGTTGCGTGTATACTTGTAAACGGGAGCAAGGCTTTCGGAATTTTCGAAAAAAATTTCGGAACGCTTCCCGTTCCCTTTTACAAACTTCCGTCCACGAGCCCCGCAAATACCGGGAGAGACGACGGTGAGTGGTACGCCGCGTTAAAAAGAATTTTTCCCGAATAATATTTTTTTGAGGAGCGCCATGCTTGAATACGAACGGCTTTTAGCCGAGCTGAAAAGCTATGCCGAACCCGGGTACGCCGCCTTTCACAAGCGGCTTTTAAAAGACGAAAGTATAAACGTTTTGGGCGTCAGAGTGCCCACGCTACGCAAGCTGGCGAAAAAATACAAAAATGAAATTGACCCGCTACTATGCTTTAACGACGACTATTACGAAGTGACTTTTTTAAAGCTTCAAGCCGTCGCGCTGTTACCGTGGGAACAGTTTATTCGCCGCGTCGACGACTGCGTAAAGCTTATCGACAATTGGGCAACTTGCGACAGCTTCGCACCCAAGTGCATCGCGGGTCACAAGGACGAATTTTCAAAAAAGATAGACCTGTATCTTTCGGACGGAAACCAATTTACACGGCGCTTCGCTCTGACCACGCTCTTGCATTTTTACGTGGAACGCGGTTGGCTTGAATACATATTTGATGCGGTGCAAAGGGTCGATTGCAACCTCTACTACGTGCATATGGCTGCGGCGTGGCTCGTCGCCGAAGTGCTCGTCAAATTTTACGACGAGGGCGTCGCCTTTTTAAAGCTCGGCGTTCTCGACGTCAAAACGCACAATAAAGCTATTCAGAAAGCGTGCGAGAGCTACCGCCTTACGGACGGACAAAAGCGATATTTGAGGAATATGAAGAAACAATAAAAGGTTGAGAGAAAATATGAAAATCGTAGAACAACTTACGTCGGAATTCCAACTCAGACCCGACCATGCCGGGAACGTGGTAAAGCTCTTGGACGAGGGCAACACGATACCCTTTATCGCCCGTTACCGCAAGGAAATGACGGGGGCGATCGACGATCAGGTGCTGCGCCGTTTTTCCGACCGGTACGAGTACCTGAAAAATCTGGAGAAGCGCAAGGAAGAGGTTGCCGCGGCAATCACCGAACAGGGCAAGATGACCGAAGAGGTGGAAGCTGCAATCGCCGCCTGCGCCACCATGACCGAAATAGAGGACGTCTACCGCCCGTATAAACAGAAGAAAAAGACGCGTGCGTCGGTGGCAATCGAAAAGGGGCTTCAACCCCTCGCCGAATTTATCTTGGCGCAAAGCGGCGACCCTTGGGCGGAGGCGGAAAAATACGTAGACCCCGAAAAGGGTGTAAACACGGTACAGGATGCGATAGACGGCGCCAAGGACGTAATTGCCGAGATTGTCTCCGACAATGCGGAGCTTAGAAAAAAACTCCGCAATCTCTACCTCAATCACGGGGAAATTCAGGTCAAGCTCATTAAGGACGACGGCAAGGGCACGTACGATATGTACGCCGACTATTGCGAGCTCGTTCCCGAAATCAAAAACCACCGTATTCTCGCCGTCAACCGCGGCGAGAAAGAGGAGTGTCTGAGGGTAAAGATAGCCTTCGACCCCGATATGGCAAAGAGGGTGTGCGCCGCCAAATACGTGAGAAGCAAGGGCGCCTGCGCCGACCTTATTTTAGAGGCGGTGTCCGACGGCTACGACAGGCTTATTCAGCCCTCGGTCGAACGCGAAGTGCGTTCAATGCTCACCGACAAGGCGGGCGAACAGGCAATTCACATGTTCGAGGTCAACCTGCGTCCGCTTTTGTTACAGCCGCCCGTAAAGGGAAAAGTCACTCTCGGCCTCGACCCCGGTTACAGAACGGGTTGTAAGGTCGCCGTGGTGGACGAAACGGGCAAGGTGCTCGCAACGTCGGTAATTTACCCCGTTCCCCCCAAGAGCAAAATCGAGGAAAGCAAGCAGATTTTAAAGGAGCTCATCGATAAATATAAAGTAGACGTCATCTCTATAGGAAACGGCACGGCGGGCAAGGAAACGGAAATTTTCGTCGCAGACCTGTTAAAGGAAGTCGACAGGGAGGTTTCCTACGCCGTCGTCAACGAGGCGGGCGCCAGCGTCTATTCGGCCAGCCCCCTCGCGGTGGAGGAGTTCCCCGACTACGATTTGACTTTGCGTTCGGCAATCTCCATTGCCCGCAGATTGCAGGACCCTCTGTCCGAGCTCATCAAAATCGACCCCAAGTCGATAGGCGTAGGACAGTACCAGCACGATATGGACAAAAAGCGCCTCGACGCCGTGCTCGGCGGCGTTTTGGAGGATTGCGTAAACAGCGTGGGCGTAGACCTCAACACGGCGAGCGCCTATCTTTTAAAATACGTCGCGGGTCTCAACGCGGGCACGGCCAAAAACGTGGTTGCCTACCGCGAAGAGAACGGCGTGTTCACCGAGAGAAAGCAGCTTTTAAAGGTTCCCAAGCTGGGCGCCAAAGCCTATGAGCAGTGCGCGGGCTTCCTGCGCATAGTCGGCGGCAAGAACATATTGGACAATACCGCCGTTCACCCCGAAAGCTACGATAAGGCCGAAAAGCTCCTCGCCATGTTCGGCTATACCGAAACGGACGTAAAGGAGGGCAATTTAAAGGAGCTCCCCGCGAAAATAAAGGCGTACGGCGAGGACAAAGCCGCCGACGGCTGCGGGCTCGACAAGGCGACGATGAACGACATCGTAGCCGAGCTATTAAAGCCCGGCCGCGACATCCGCGACAGCCTGCCCGCACCCGTTCTTAGAAAGGACATAATGAGCATAGAGGACTTGGCCGTGGGCATGGTCGTCGATGGCTCCGTCCGCAACGTAATCGACTTCGGTGCGTTCATAGATATCGGCGTCCATCAGGACGGCTTGGTGCACGTCTCGGAAATCGCCGACGGCTACATAAAACACCCCTCGGACGTGTTAAAGGTGGGCCAGCGCGTAAAGGCGGTCATAATCAGCCTCGACGTCAAGAAAAAGCGCATAGGTCTTTCCATAAAACAGGTTAACAAAAAACGCGCGCAGTAATGTAATATTAGTCGGCCGTTTTGTCATAAAAAAACTTGACAATGCGGTATATGCAAGATATAATTATTGTATAATAATTCCAAGGAGTAAATTAAGTTATGTTAGATAAAATCGCCGCGTTACTTTCCGAACAGCTCGGTATTCCCCAATCCAAGGTCACTTTGGAGAGCAGGATTGTAGAGGACCTCGGCGCCGATTCCCTCGACGTAGTAGAACTTTTGATGCAGCTCGAAGACGAAACGGGTAAGTCGATACCCGACGATAAGGTTACGACCATAAAGACGGTCGGCGACCTTGTGACCGTTTTGGAAACCCTTTAATTTCATAAATCTTCCGAAAACGGGTCGGCGTTTTGCCGACCCTTTTTTCCTTTCTTCCGCATATGATGATAAAAAAGTGTTCTACGGGAGAAAAACGCAAATTGGATTGGTTTATTCATCTTCAGGGTTGGCAGCAGGCGCTTTTGGCTACCCTGTTTACATACCTTATGACCGCGTTCGGCGCGGCGTTCGTGTTTTTTTGCAAAAAGGTCGGTAAAACGGCTTTCTGTTTTATGCTTTCGGGCGCGGCGGGTATTATGCTCGCGTCGTCCTTTTTTTCCCTTCTTCTGCCCGCGCTATATGGCGGAGGGGATTATGCATTTTTAATTCTGACCTTCGGGTTTATACTCGGCGGCTTCCTTATAATAGTTACCGACCTCGCCGTAAAGGCGCTGTATAAAAACGGCAAGGAGCAGACGCGGCGCAGCGCCGTCATGTGCATAGCCGTAACCGTGCACAATATACCCGAGGGGCTTGCGGTCGGCGTCGCGTTCGGCGCGCTCGCGTTAGGCGGCGCGGGCAGCGCCATTTCGGCGATAATGCTCGCCGTCGGTATCGGCATACAGAATTTTCCGGAGGGAATGTGCGTCGCCTTTCCCCTGCGCGCAAACGGAATGTCCCGAACCAAGAGCTTTATAGTAGGCCAATTTTCGGGTATGGTGGAAATCGCCGCGGGCGTGATAGGCGCGCTGGCCGTCACGGCCATAACCGGAATCCTGCCCTTTGCCCTGTCATTTTCGGCGGGCGCAATGGTCGCCGTGGTCTGTTCGGAATTGGTGCCCGAGAGCTTTGCCACCGACAAGCTCAAGGCGACTATCGGCGTAATTTCGGGCTTCGCGCTGATGATGATACTCGATATCGCTTTCGGCTGACCCAACCGCATAAAAACTTTTTTACTCCCCAAACTAAGCGTATGACTCGGAGTATCAAAAAGGAATACGACCTTTCAAGGCGGGACGAGAGGGAGAGCTTTATAAAACCCGTAAGGCCGTGCGGACAGAAAAATGACAGGTAGGAACAAACAGAACTACAACGAGAATTATCTCAATTACGTAAAATCCCAGGACCCGCCTACCAAGCATTTTCACAACTGCTTCGCGGCCTTTTTCGTCGGCGGCCTTATCTGTTGTATAGGCCAATTTTTCAGGTATATGCTGGAATTTGCGGGACTTTCGGGCGACGTGCTTGCGGGGGCGGTCTCGGCGATACTCATATTTTTGGGCACGCTCCTGACGGGCTTCGGCGTATACGACCGCATAGGCAGATATGCCGGCGCGGGCTCGATAGTGCCCATTACGGGCTTCGCCAACTCCGTCGCTTCCCCCGCGATAGAGTTCAAAACCGAAGGCTGGATTTACGGTATGGCGGCCAAAATGTTCACCGTTGCGGGCGCGATTATTGTATTCGGCGTGTTTTCGGGCGTGCTCGTCGGCCTTATATATTCGATTATCTGACGTCGGCAACCACAATATATTGTGTTTGTCAAAAAAAATCACTTCAATATTTTGTTGTTAAAGTGTTGACAACGGTAAATTGCTATGTTATAATTACGCTACAAATTCAGAGTGCGCCGTGACTGACGAATTTATGCGGTAAACGCAGGTGGAGCGGCGCGCTGCATTCAGCCGTTCGTCTGGGCAAATTTACTCGATTACGTCAAGTAGATTGCCCTTTTTATTTGCGGAGGTATTATGCTCGGTTACATTCATTCATTCGAATCGTTCGGTACGGTCGACGGTCCGGGCATACGCTTCGTGGTTTTTATGCAGGGTTGTCCCATGCGCTGTCTGTATTGCCACAATCCCGACACGTGGCAGCTCAAGGCGGGCAAGACATATACCGCCGAAGAGGTCGCGAAAAACGCCCTGCGCTACAAGAGCTATTTTACGGGCGGCGGCGGGGTAACCGTTTCGGGCGGCGAGCCCTTAATGCAGATTGACTTCGTAACCGAGCTTTTCACTCTCTTAAAAGCCGAGGGCGTGCATACCGCGTTAGATACCTCGGGCATAACCTTCACCCCCGAAAACAGGGAAAAATTCGATAAGCTTTTAAAGGTGTGCGACCTCGTGCTTTTAGACATTAAACACATCGACGACGAAAGCCATAAAAAGGTCACCGCGCAGTCCAATAAAAATATTCTGGCTTTCGCGCGCTACCTTTCCGATATGGGCAAGCCCGTATGGATCAGACACGTACTCGTGCCCAATCTGACCGACGACGACGGCGCGCTTCACCGCCTCGGGGAATTCATCTCTACACTTACAAACGTTGAGAGGGTGGAGGTGCTTCCCTATCATTCAATGGGCGAAAACAAATACGGGCAAATGAATATGGATTACCCCTTAAAGGGTACGCTTCCCCCCGGGCTCGACAGGGTGGAAAACGCAAAAAAGATTTTGGGCGCTTAACTTTGCGCATACTACATAAGGAGAACGTACTATGAAATTCAGTCAGTGGGAGGGCTTTACGCCCGGAAAATGGAGCGAAGACGAGGTTAACGTACGCGACTTCATACAGCATAACTACACTCCCTACGAGGGCGACGGGTCTTTCTTGGAGGGGCCTACCGAAGCCACGACGAAGCTTTGGCAGGAAATTTTGGAGCTATCCAAAAAAGAGAGAGAGGCGGGCGGCGTCCTCAAGGCGGACACCAAAACCGTTTCGACTCTCACCAGCCATGCCGCAGGCTATATCGATAAGGACCTTGAAAAAATCGTCGGCCTTCAGACTGACGAGCCATTTAAGCGCGCCCTTCAGCCCTTCGGCGGCATAAAGATGAGCGAGCAGGCCCTGAATATGTACGGGTATGAGCTCGACCCCGAAATAAAGGACATTTTCACGCGCTACAGAAAGACGCACAACGACGGCGTTTACGACGCATACACCCCCGAAATGCGCCGCGCCCGTACCGCGCATATTCTCACGGGGCTTCCCGACACTTACGGCAGGGGCAGAATCGTGGGCGACTACAGAAGAGTTGCGCTCTACGGCGTGGACTATCTTATCGAGCACAAGGAAGCGGACAAGCTTCAGCTTGACGGCGATATGACCCCCGACAGAGTGCGCGACAGGGAGGAGCTCTCCGAGCAGATAAGGGCGCTCAAGGCGCTCAAGGTTATGGCGCGGACATACGGTATGGACATTTCTCTTCCCGCCCAAAACGCGCAGCAGGCAATTCAGGCGCTCTACTTCGGCTATCTCGGCGCGGTAAAGGACCAGAACGGCGCGGCTATGTCTATCGGCAGAAATTCTACGTTCTTGGATATTTATATCGAGCGCGACCTCAAAAACGGCGTTTTGACCGAGAAAGAGGCGCAGGAGCTCATCGACCACTTCGTAATGAAGCTGCGTATCGTCAAATTTATGCGCATAAAGAGCTATAACGAGCTTTTCTCGGGCGACCCCACGTGGGTAACCGAATCCATCGGCGGTATGGGCGTGGACGGCAGAACGCTCGTCACCAAAAACTCGTTCAGAATTTTGCACACCCTTACCAATCTCGGCCCCGCCCCCGAACCCAACCTCACGGTGTTGTGGTCGCACAATCTTCCCGAGGGCTTTAAAAAGTTCTGCGCGGAGACTTCGATTGCAACCTCGGCCATTCAGTACGAGAGCGACGATCTTATGCGCCCCGAAATGGGCGACGACTACTGTATCGCCTGCTGCGTAAGCTGTATGCGCGTCGGCAAGGACATGCAGTTCTTCGGCGCGAGGGCCAATCTTGCGAAGTGTCTTCTATACGCCATCAACGGCGGAAAGGACGAGCTGGAAAAGGACAAGAAGACGGGCAAGCCCCTGCAAGTTGCGCCTACGTACGCGCCCATTCTCGGCGACGGCCCCCTGAATTATGACGAGGTAGTGGAGAAGTACGAGCAAATGATGGATTGGCTCGCTGGTCTTTACGTCAACACGCTCAACCTCATTCACTATATGCACGACAAATATTCATACGAAGCGCTCGAAATGGCGTTGCACGACACCAAGGTGCGCAGATTCTTCGCGACGGGTATTGCGGGTCTTTCCTGCGCGGCCGACAGCCTCTCGGCAATCAAATACGCAAAGGTTTATCCCATACGCGACGCCGACGGTCTTGTAGTCGATTATAGGATAGAGGGAGAATTCCCCCAGTACGGAAACAACGACGACAGGGTGGACGACATAGCCGTTTGGCTTGTCAAGACCTTTATGAACAAGATAAAGAGCCACTTCACGTACCGCGAAAGCGTGCCCACGACGTCGATACTCACCATAACCTCGAACGTCGTATACGGCAAGAAGACGGGCAACACCCCCGACGGGAGAAGGGCGGGCACGCCCTTGGCCCCCGGCGCAAACCCCATGCACGGCAGAGACAGGAACGGCGCGCTGGCGTCGCTCAGCTCGGTCGCAAAGCTTCCTTATGAGTATGCCCGCGACGGCATTTCCAACACGTTCTCGGTAACGCCCGCCTCGATAGGCAAAGATAAGGACGCAAGGGTAAACAATCTTGTAAATATGCTCGACGGCTATATGATGAGCGGCGGTCACCACCTAAACGTAAACGTGTTCAACCGCGATACGCTCCTCGACGCCCAAGCGCATCCCGAAAAATACCCCCAGCTCACGATAAGAGTTTCAGGCTACGCGGTAAACTTCAACAAGCTTACAAAGGAGCAGCAGGACGACGTAATTTCAAGAACCATTCACGGCAGTATGTAAAATTTAAGACGCGCGGCGAAGTTTTCTTCGCCGCGCGGCTTAAATTTTCCGAGATAATATCGCAGACCAAATTTGCGCATACCTGCGCCTCAATTGAAAGATTTTCGCGGGGAGCTTTTGTATTCCTCGATTGCCTTTGACAGTTGGTCGGGGCAGGAGGTGCCGCCCCTGCACAAAACGCCCTTTACTATATCGTGCACTTCGTCTATGTCGCGCCCCTCGCACAGCCTTGCCACGCCCTGCGTGTTGCCCGCGCAACCACCCCAGAACTTCACGTTGTGCAGCTTGTTGTTTTCGTCCACCTCGAAGGTGATTTTCCTCGAGCACGTTCCGCTCGTATTATAACTGAATTGGTTCATAAATATTTAATCGCAAAGGTTTTCGTATATCGCCGAGTAAACGTCGGCGGCCTTTTCTTCCCATTTTTTATATATTTTGTTCGCGGTCTTTCTGTCGGGGACGACGAACTTAAGCTCCATAAGCGGCTGAACGGGTGCAAGTATCTTCAAAAACACGGTGTAGGTACCGTCCTTGTTCTGGTAGTAGTCCGAACGGCACTCCTGCCTGTTCTTATATTTTGTGCTGTTCATCTTTACGAAGCGCGAAATTTCTTCTCTCACGCTCTTGGGTATGTTTATGTAAAAATTAGCCAGCGTTTCGCGGCCGTCGGGGGTTATGGCGTACATAATGTCCTCGTCGTCGGTGACCGCGCAGATGAAGTTGTCGTCGATAAGCTTATGTATCACGTTTACACAGTCCATATAGCCCATCCATTCGTTGGAGGAGGAGCACATATCGACAATGGTGCGCTCGGACAAGGCGCTCTCCATCTTATCGAAAACGAACAAAATTATTAACTTGTTTATAGATGTTTCCGAAGATTTTCCCATTGCCGCGCCCTGAAAAGATTTTCCAAATTGAAAATACAAGACAAGTATATCGAATTTTTACTTCAAAATCAAGATATTTCGACAAAAATATTTTATTTTACGATTTAATGTGATATAATGGACAAAACGACTTAAAGGTGAAAGCGAATTGGAAACGGTAAAAAACCAGATAACCGACTTTTTGAACAAGTGCGAAGAGATTAAAAACTGCAAATTCATAATGGCGACCACCAAGATAAAGGATTTGCTTAAGTCTATAGTCAACAGTGCCGAGCTGTACGAGCTTTTCAATACCGTAGCTTCGGGCTTCGACTACGCGGCGGCAAAGCAACGCTGTTTTAAGGTGGAGGGCGAAGGCGTCTACACGAGGTGCAGCGTCGCGCTTCCCGAAACGGTGGGCGACAGACTCGCTTTCATTTTCTGCCTTTTGGTGGAGTTCGACCGCAACGACGTAAATTTCAACGCGTTTTTGCAAAAATTTTACCCCAAGGACGGCAGCTACTACGCCAGCTATCACCTTTTCTGCGACGAGATTATAGGCAGCTTGCAGTCGATAATTTCGGATATCTATTCGAAAGAGCTAGCCGAAGAGCTTCCGCCCGCACAACCGCAACTTGCAATGCCGCAAGGCGCGGAGATAAACGGTCGGGCTGAACCTGCCGCACGGCTTGCGGAGCACGACGCGGCGCCGTCCGGCCCCGACGTCTCGCTCGCCGAGCAGATAAATACCGTCTGTATGTTCATAGAGGCGGAGCTCTCCGCCATAGACGAGGCTCAGCTTTCCGGCGACGACAAGGCGGCGGCGCGCTCCATATTGTGCGCGTTAATTTCGGCGGTAAAGGCATGCAACGCGGAGGCGGTAAAGGGGCTTATTAGCGGCTACAACTATTTCGTGCTGTATTCGGGGAAGGTCACCACCGTACCCGAACAGCTGTTTAACGCCATAGGGGACTATCTCGAACGTCTATGAATTTCACCGAAAAAAAGCTGTCTTCCGAGGAAATTTACAACGGCAAAATCATAAAGGTAAGGCTCGACAAAGTGGAGCTTCCCGACGGCTCGTCCTCCTTCCGCGAATACGTCCGTCATTGCGGCGGAGCGGCGGTGTTGTACGTTAAGGAGGGCAAAATCGCCCTCGTAAAACAGTACCGCTACGTCTACGGCAAGGAGATATACGAAATTCCCGCGGGTAAAATTGACGAGGGGGAGAGCGGTGAAGAGGCCGCAAAACGTGAGCTCGAGGAGGAAACGGGTTACCGCGCAACCGCCTTAAAAAAGCTGCTGGACGTCTACCCCTCACCGGGGTACACGGACGAAGTAATCGCCATATACTATGCCCCCAATGCCGATTTTGTAGGTGAAAAGCACGACGAGGGCGAGTTCCTTTCCGCGCAGTTTTTCCCCGTTTGCGAAGTCAAAAAAATGATTGACGAAGGCGTAATTTGCGACGCCAAGACGGTCGCCGCGGTATATAAATATTTGTCGTTTGAAAATAAAAATTAAAGGGAGGCCGTAGCGGCCTCCCTTTTAAGCTCCGCCGCCGAATTCGGGCAAGCGAAGTCCCGCCCGAAAAAACAGCGGCAATTTTTGCAACGTTTGAAGCAATTATGCAATTATCAGTTGCAACCGCAGCCGCAACCGCCGTCATGGCCGCAAATCAAGTTTGCGAGAGTGCCGTTTTTCCACATAGCGTAGATGAGGGCGATAAGTACGGGAGTGCAGCTTCCGGCAAGAACGCCTTCCAGTCCGTTGCCGCCGCAAGCAGAGGCGATGAGAAGCAGTATGAGAATCCAAAGGCAGCTGTTGCAGCCTCCGCAATTAGTAAAAAGGTTCATAGTATTCCTCCTGTAAACTATCTGCAAGGCGTTATGTAGGTTTTTTTGATAACCTTGCAGGTCAGCGTTTTTGTTTATGTCTATATTAAATAATATTCATCGTGCATAAAAAAGGTTATCGCCTTTATTTAGTTGCCTAAAAAATTTCTCGGTGGTATAATGATTATCAGCCGTTATCTTTAGGAAACGGACTGAAAGACAAAACGCGACTAAAAAATTACGCGGGTATTCTTTTTAGGGAGAAACCCGACGGAGGTGTATTATGGAAAAGACCAAAAGGTCAGTCAAGTCACACTTTACCGCTAAAAACATATCGTATTTGGCGGTACTCACGGCATTGATCGTGGTGTTGCAGGCATGCAGCGGATTCTTTAAAATCGGTGCAACGTCGTTAAGCTTCGTGCTTGTGCCTATCGTGCTCGGCGGAATGTTGCTGGGAGTAGGCGCCGGCGCGTTTCTCGGCGGGGTGTTCGGGCTTGTCGTAATCTTCGACGCGCTCGGAGGGCTAGACCCTTTCACGATGATTTTATTGCAGGAAAATCCCGCGTTCACCGTTTTCCTTTGTCTCGCGAAGGGTATCGGCGCGGGCGCGGTTTCCGCTCTCGCCTATAAGCTTATCGTAAAGAAAAATAAGTATGCTGCCGTAATCGTCGCCGCTATCGTGGCGCCCATAGTCAATACGGGTTTATTCATTCTCGGCGGATTGCTTATCGGCAATATTTTAAAAGCCAATTTTATACCCGACGGCACTTCGGTTATCTACTTCCTTGTGGTAGGGTGCGCGGGAATTAACTTCATAATCGAATTTGCAATAAACCTTGTTTTGTCGCCCGCAATTTATACGGTGAACAACGTGGTTGAAAAGCAGATTGTAACTAAGAAAACCAACCGTTATGGGGACGGTGAACCCGCCGGACAAAATTATAATCAAGGAAACAGTAATGATAATATGTCTTGACGTAGGCAATACCAATATCAAGTTCGCGCTGTTCGAGGGGGAGGAACTCAAACTCTCCTTCCGCGTCGCAACCGAGCATAAAAAGACCTCGGACGAGTACGGCGGACAGCTTCTCTCGATACTTTCCACCAATTCCATAGACGGGGCTCAGATAACGGGCGGCATAATCTCCTCGGTAGTACCCCAGCTGGACTACACGTTGGAGCGTATGTGCCGTACCTATCTCAAAATAAAGCCGTTAATTCTGGGCGCGGGGCTCAAAACGGGGCTCAATCTGCGCGTAGACGACGCCAAAGAAGTGGGTGCGGACAGGGTAGTGAACAACGTGGCCGCCGTCAAAAAGTACGGTGCGCCGCTTATCGTCATCGACTTCGGCACCGCGACCACCTTCAACGCAATCAGCGCCAAGGGCGAGTTTATAGGCGGCGTAATCGCCCCCGGTATCAAGGGGTCGTTAGACAGCCTCGTAAACGGCACGGCGAAGCTTCCCAGAGTGGAGATAGAGCGCCCCGAAAAGGTAATAGGCACCAATACGGTCACCAATATGCAGTCGGGAATAGTGTTCGGCTTTGCCGGCTTGGTGGAAAATATAGTTAAAAAAATCAAACGGGAAATGAAGACCGACGGCATAACCACCGTAGCGACGGGCGGCTTTTCCGAGCTCATATCGGCCGAAGTCGGCTGTATAGACCACGTTGACAAGCTCCTCACCTTAGAGGGGTTAAGATATCTATACTATCTCAATTCGGGAGACAAAAAATGAAAAAAATCGGCGTAGCAATTCTCGGCCTCGGCGTAGTAGGGGGCGGAACCTATCAAATTCTCCAAAAACACAGGGAAGACTATAAGCGCACCCATAAAATCGACATAGTAGTGGAGAACGTTCTGGAAATAAGAAAGGAGCGCGCTCTCGCTTTGGGCATCGAGGAGAGCAAGATTGCCGACAATATCGCGGTAATCTGTTCCAACCCCGAGGTCGATATCGTCATCGAGGTTATGGGCGGCGTGGAGCCGGCAAAAACTTTCGTGCTCGCCGCTCTCAACGCGGGCAAGTCGGTCGTCACCTCCAATAAGGAGCTATATTGCAAATACTCGCACGAGCTGGAAAAGGCGGCTATAAAAAATCACTGCGGACTTTTTTACGAGGCGAGCTGCGTGGGCGGCGTGCCCGTAATCCGCGCTCTGTTGGACAATCTTCAGGGCAATAAAATCACGTCGATGATGGGTATAATAAACGGCACCACCAACTATATTTTGACCAAAATGTCCACCGACGGCGTGGGCTACGAGGAAGTTTTGAAGGAGGCGCAGAAGCTCGGCTATGCCGAAGCCAATCCTACCGCGGACGTGGACGGGTACGACGCAACTTACAAGCTCTCCATTCTCTCCAGCCTCGCCTTCCATACAAAAATTCCCTACACCAAAATTTACAGGGAGGGAATAACGAATATTTCGGTTAAAGATATCGCCTACGGCAAGCGCCTCGGGTACGTGATAAAATTGCTTGCCATAGGCAAGAACGGCGACAACGGCATCGAGGTGCGCGTTCACCCGTCGTTTATACGTGCCAGCCACCCGCTTGCCAGCGTAAACGACAGCTACAACGCCGTGTATATTACGGGCGACAGCGTGGAGGACGTTATGTTATACGGCCGCGGCGCGGGCGCGTTTCCCACGGGCAGCGCAATCGTCGGCGACGTAATATACTGCGCCACCCACGTGAATTACCCCTATTCGACCTTTGAAAATACCGAGGACGCCGCGCCGACCACCAAGTTTATAGAGAACTTCGAAAGCGCTTACTATATTCGTCTCGACGCCCACGACAAGACGGGCGTGCTTGCAAAGATAACCTCTATTTTTACCAAGTGCGGCATAAACGTGGCGCAGATGGTGCAGGAGGACGCGGCGGAAGGCTCGACCGTGCCCCTCATTTTCATAACTCACAAGACCAAGGAGCACAACGTGAATAAAGCCGTACAGGAGATTAACGCAATTCCCGACGTCGCCACAGTCGCGGCAGTCATTCGCGTGGTAAGTTGATGAAGGCGCTTATCGTCGTCAACGCCTACGTTTCGAACGAGTCGCAGATTTCGCAGGCCGCACGCATAAGGGCGGAGCTTCTGGCCCTCGGCACGGAATGCGACGTAAAAAAGAATTTCAATCTGTCTAAGATAGGCGGCGGGAAAATCGTTGCCGACGGGTACGATTTCTGCGTCTATTTAGACAAGGACAGGGTAGCGGCGCGCCTTCTTGAGGAGGCGGGCCTTCGTCTTTTCAATCCCTCACGGGCAATAGAGGTCTGCGACGACAAAATGCTCACTAACATTGCCCTTACAGGGAGCGGCTTCCCCGTTCCCGACGCCGTATACGCGCCACTATGCTACAATCAAAAAGCCGTGGCGGACGGTGAATTTCTCAAGGAGACGGCTGAATTTTTGCACTTCCCGTTGGTCGCTAAGCACAATTTCGGGTCGCTCGGCGCGGGCGTAAGCCTTATAGGAAATATGAGCGCACTGACTTCGTACGAGCAGGCCAATCTGTTCGTTCCGCATTTTTATCAGAGGTTTATCGATTGCGGAGCGGGCGAGGACACGCGCGTAATAGTCATCGGCGGCAAAGTGGTTTGCGCAATGAAGAGGCGCAACGAGAGCGACTTCCGCTCCAATATCGAGCTCGGAGGAAAGGGGAGTAAGACGGAAACCGATGGGCACCTTACGGCGATGTGCGAGAGTATCGCCGCCGAGCTCGGGCTTGACTATTGCGGCATAGATATTCTTACCGACTTGAGCGGCAATAGGTGGGTGTGCGAGGTTAATTCCAACGCTTTTTTCGCGGCGGCGGAACGGGTTTGCGGTGTAAACGTTGCCAAGGCCTACGCCGAATATATGACCGCAAGTTTAAAAAAGTGAGTATGCGGGTCAAAATTGCTTGATTTTTTCAAGGTAATTTAATATCATATAAATGCGCTTGCAGAGATGGCTGAGCGGTTTAAGGCGCACGATTGGAAAT
>CAZELQ010000017.1:0-11715 GCA_964513195.1 uncultured Clostridia bacterium
CAAGCAAAACCGCGCTTTTGCGCAGCGCGACCCAATTTGCGCATACCTGCGCCTCAGCGGTGGGAATGCCCACAATTATATAATACGAGGGCACCTAAGATTGTGGGCAGGGAGGCAGAGCCTCCCAAAAATCGTAAAAATATCGTTCGCCTCAAGAACGAGATTTTTACGAGAAACGCTATTCCGCTAATTGCTTCTTTTGTTTTTTGAACGTGTCGCAGGTCGCGTCTATCTGCTGTTTCTGCGCGGGCGTCGTCGTATAGTAGCCGCGCGTAGACATCTGCGAGAACAGGCTGTACTGGTTTTCGGCCACCGTCTGCAAATTGGAACAGAAGTTGCTTCTTATATTTTTGGAGCTGCCCTCGAACAGCGCCGTAGTGTAAAAGGACATAAGCTGCTTTTCGCTCTCGAGCATATCGAGGATTGCGTCCTTTTCGTTGAGCTGCGTATCGCTTTTCATCATCTTCATAACGTTAACCTCCTATAACCGAGAGCAGTTCGGTATATCTGCGCTCGTGGTCGTCGGCAATGCGGGTCATGATTTCGGCGAGGTCGGGGTCGGTGAGCGTTTTGGAGTACGCCCTCGCCTTTTTGCAAATCAATCCCTCGAAGGTGAGGGCATCGGAAATAAACGTGAGTTCTTTGCTTGTAAGCTGAGTCATAAAAATACCTCCGCAACGGTTATTGCCAAATTGCGGAGGTTTATTCTCTCAGTCTGTTTTTTTATCTTCGAACGCCTTAAAAATATCAACTTCGCCCGCGCTGTGCGCTTTTACGGCCTGATAATATTCGTCGTCCGAGAAGTCGCGCTCCTTGTCGTAGCTTCCGCCGAGACTCTCTATCGCGTATTTAAGTTCCTGAAACTCAATATAGCTTATACCCTCCTCGTCTATCTTGTCCAAGAGATAAGGAAGGGCGCGCTCGTCGCCGTATGCGGCGAGATAGCTCGAATGCATGGGCACGTTGTCGCAGTCCGTACGGAATTCCTTTAAAAGTATTCCGAAAATTCTGTCGTCGCGCACGACGCAGCGGGAGAGGATTTCAAGCATATACTCTTTCTGCACGCCCTCGTCGTACAGCCCCAGCGCCCTGTCCTTTACCTTATCGGCAAATTCCTTTATGTAGTCGACGCAGGTATTGCGGACGTCCTCGTCGTCCGACTCGGTTAAAAGCCGAAAATATTCGTCGGTTGCGGCTTCGTGCGCGCCGATAAGATTCAAAGCGATGGCTATTTCGTCCGCCGTACCCTTAAGAAGCGGCAAAAGCAGATTTTCGATATGCCTTTTTTCTATCGCGTTACAAAGAAATTCGCTGACGGGCACGCCGTTTTTGAGGTGGGCGCGCAGAGTCGAAACCAGCGTTTCGCCGTCCATTGCGGCATAGTAACCGTTGGGAGATTTGCCCAAGGACTTAATCGTCGTGTCGCCGAAGCGGGCGTACATTTTGGGTATCACGTCCTCCCATTCGCTTTCCTTGTACTTATCGCCGTTCTTTTTTACGTATTCGGCAAGCTTTTCGTCGAACATTCCGTCAAAGTCGTACAGCTTCATATCGTATCTCCTAAAAGATTTTCTATCTTTTCTTTCGTCGTGTTGAAAAAGGAGCACAGCTGGTCGTCGGTCAGGCCGCTCCCCTTTATCTCCGAATACTTGACGATGGCCGCGGCGAGGGAAGAAACGGAGCGGCAATCGCCCAACCTGCCCTCCTCCTTGAGCTTGGAATAGAGCTTTTCGGCAGAAGCCGCGAGCATATAAGCATATTCGTCTTCCAATATGGCAAATCGGGAAAAGGCCAGCGAATATGCCCTGACGAACGTCTTTCTTTTGGCTCTTCCTACGGTAATCGGAACCAGCGTTATACGCTTATATATGTTGCATATGACTATGCCGTATTCCCCCTCCTCGTTGCGCTGTACAATGGCGCTTAACAGCTCCATTTTAAGGCCGTCGGCTACAAAGCTGTCCAACAGAACGTCGCGGACCGTATCGTCCATACCGCCCTTTAAGGCGCTGAGCGCGCCAAGCATTTTCAGCTCGTGCGAGGCCGAAGGGTCGCCCTCGTCGAAACACCAATGCACGGCCGTGGAGATATCTTCGCTGCCGCTTATCTTACGGCAGGTGGAATCGCTCAGGGAATTGAACGCGGAAAGTATACCTATGTTAGTCTCGCACTCGTCCTTCGGCAGTCTGTAATAGTAGTCGAGGGGTTCCCGCTTCTCCTTTGAAAGCTTGGATTCGGCCAGCACGAAGGAGTGCCAATAGTCGGCCGCGACGGCGTTGGGGTAAATTGTTAAAAGGGTATCGAAAATTTCGAGGCTCTTTTCCGTATTGCCGGAATTGTAAGCCGAAACGGCCTTGAAAAAGAGCACCGAGAGGTCGTAGTCGAACGTCTCATCCAGCTTGGAAAAGGTGTCGTAAGCCTGCTCGTGCAGACCGTTTTCGCAGCAAACGGCGGCAATTTTGTAAATATCTTCGGACGAAGTCGGGTTCAGGCCGAGAAGCTTAAAGGCAATCTCTTTGGCCTCATCGGTCTGTTTGAGCTGGCTTTTAACTGCGGCGAGGGTGGTGAGCGCCTGTACGTTTTCGGGGTCGTGCGAAAGTATATTTCTGCACTCCTCCTCCGCCTGCTCGTTCCTGTCGGTTATAACCTTGCACATGGCGATATAATTGCGGGCGGCAAGAAATTTTTCGTTGCCCTCGCTTACCTTTTCGAACTGCAGCTCGGCGGCGTTGAAGTCGTTATTGCGCATCGACTCCATCCCCGCCTCCATCTCCTCGCTGTAGTCGGCGAGCCGCGGCGGGTAGGCAAACCGCAGAGACGGCTTTTCGGTCTTTAAAAAGGCGTCGATTATCTCCTGCCTGCTTTCCGGGGTAAGCTCGCTGTCCGTCTCCATAAGCAATTTGTTGTAGTAGAACGCGGCGAAATTCTCCTGCCCCATATTCATATACGAAATGGCGAGCCCCTCGTACGCCTCCGCAAAATCGGCGCCGTCGCCCGCATAATCGATGTATTTAAACCAACCGTTAACGCATTTTTCATACAAGCCCATATCGTCGAAGGTTTCCGCGTACAGCATAAACGAGTCCTCGTCGTTGCCGTTGAGAACCGCGTTTTTATTGAGCATTTTCAGAGCGGCAATATAGTCGTGACTTTCCAGACTGTCCGCAGCGATAGTCAAAAGTCTGTCCGCGCTGAAATCAATGGAGTTGGTCTTGTTCATAACTTAAAAAAGCTCCTCTATGCGCTTTTTGTCGAATACGTAATCTTTGTTGCAATAGTGACAGTGTACCCTTACCTCGCCGAGCTCGTCGGCGATATCCAACAGCTCCGCCTTGCCCACCGAAGCGAGCACGCCCCTTATTTTGCTTTCGGAACAATTACACTTGTACACGGGGAAACAGGTAACGCTCTGCCCGTATACCAGACCGGAAAAATACTTGTCGAGGACGGCGTTGACTCGCGCATTTACAGGCATGCTATCGTCCTTAAAGGCTTGGTAGGCCGCGGCGGCCTCTTCTATCTGCATTTCTCCGGCGTCGGGTAAAAGCTGTTCGACGACGCCGCCCGCGCTCTCGCAGACGCCGTCCGAGATAACGACGGAGAGCGCAACCGCGGTGGGTATCTGCTCGCTCACCTGAAAATACTTCTGAAAGACCTCGGAAATATCGTCCGAATCTATCTCGCAGGTACCGACGAACGGCATAGAGCGGCCGTCCTCCCTGACTACGGTCATGGTGCCGCCGACAAGCGTTCCCGTGCAACTGCCGTCGGCATAGCCGCGCACGTGCATTGCGGCGTCTGCGGAAACGGAAACCGCGCCGTCGCCGTCCTTGGCCTTGACGGTTATGGAAACGCTGCCGTTCTCGTCCTTTAAAGAGGAGGCAAAATAGGCGGCGCAGGTCAATAGACCCCCTAATATGGCCGAAGCAACGCCCTGCGTTTTGTGAATTTTTATGGCTTCGTTGACGAGCACGGTCGTGTCTATTACGGCAAGCGAAACCTGCCCGTCGCAGATAAGCGTTCTTACAATGCTGTCCATAATCTACCTTTTAAGCGCGGCGAATTGTATTCTCTCGTCCTTACCGCCGCCGAGGTGGCCCTCTGTTTCCACGCGGGCAAAACCCGCCTCCCTGAGCGCGGAAACTACTTCCTCTTCGGTATGCGCGTACTGGATGTGGCTCTCCTCACGCCTCTCGAAAAGGCCGTCCGGGCGGCGAATAAAAAAGGTGAGCTCCATTTCCACGCCGTCCTCCGTCTGCCTGTTGAACCAGATATAGGAGATATCGTCGCCGTCTTCGCAGAATACGTTTTCGCCGATAATTTCGCGGATTTTGTGCTCGCTACTGATATCGAAAAGGAACACACCGTCCGAATTGGTTGCGGCATATATACGGTCGAACGCGCTTTTCAGCTTATTTTTGGGCACGTAATTTACGCAATCGTTTACGGCAAGGCAGAAATCGACCTTGCGCCCCACTTTCAGTTTGGTTATATCGCCGAGTAAAAATTCACAGCGCACGCCCTCGGCCGCCGCTTTCTGCTTTGCCGCGGAGAGCATTTCCTCCGAAACGTCCACGCCGTCCACCCTGTAACCCGCCTTGTTGAAGGCGCGGGTAAAATAGCCCTGACCGCAGCCCACGTCCAGCCCGACGGAAAAGTCGCCGTAGGATTTAAGCTTATTTAACAAATACTGCGACCATTTTTTATAGTCGCAGTCCCGATTCAGATATTCAAACCAACCGCCGAGGGCGGAATAGCTCGCGGACATAATTTTACCGCCTTAACAGATTGTCGCTGCTGACCTTCTTCTTTTTGCCCTTCTTGCCGTCGGAGGTGAGCGCCTTTTCACGCTCGGCGAACAGCTTTTCGTATTCAACGTACTTTGTGTCTTTTTTGTGCTCTTCGACGTATTCGTCCACCTCGGCGCGGATTTTCTGCCTGTCATCGGCGACGCGCGCAATGTCCTTACGGCTGAAAGCTACGCCTATTTCCATAACTTCGGTTCCGCCTTCTATGGGGCGCATGGGACGGCCGACGAGCTCGCTTCTGCCGGCGGCAAGCAATTCTCTTGCGGCGGCCTTGTCTTCCTCCGCTTTTTCGGCCGCGAGCTGCTGGGGGGTAAGCTTGGCGCGCCTAGCCTCCTCCTCCGTCTTAACCGCGGGCGTTATAAACATATCGAATACCCACTGGGTATACGACATCCAGCACAGCACCATAAACGAGAAGCCGAAGAAAATGAAAATGATATAGCCTATTATGCTGAAGAACGACGCCGCCTGACCGAGCAGGAGAAACCACACGGGTATGAGCGCGAAGGCGAGCATAAATACGGTCTGGAATATCGTCGCGCCGAGAAGCACCAAAGAGTTTTTCAAAAGATACTTGAATTTTACTTTATAGCTTACGCCGACCGCCAAAATCCAGGCGCAGATAACGCCCACCACTACCGTTGCGATAATCATGAACACTTCCGCGGTGATAGGTCCGCCCTTGGAGAAGCCGTTGGCAACGCGCACGTCCACCCAATCCGAGATGCAAAGCGACGCGAACATAAAAAGCATAAACACGGTTACGGGGAACACTACGTTGAAGTAGCACACCCTGACGCCGTGGAAATAGCCCTTCAACGTAAACTGCCCGTGCGTGTTTATCATTTTCTTTATCGAGTAGCAGGCTCCCGCAAGCCCGACCGAGGCGATGAAGCCGGCGACTATAAGAAGCGAATAGAACAACAGATCGGCGGACAGCACTATCGATTCGGGTGCGCCGCGCATACCGGGGGTAAGCGGGTAGGTAAACAGGGGATTAGCCGAAAAAGGGTACAACTGACCGAGCTGGCCGATATATACCGAACGGAAATAGACGACGAGTATGCCGGGAACGAAGAAGAGCAACGTGAATACGTTGATTATTACCATCTTCAAAAAGTTGGATTTGAATAAATCCCAAGTATCTGCCCAACGCCCCTTGGGCAGGTGAGTACGGACGTAATCGTCCGCAAGCTCGTTGCCGACGAGCGTACTTACTTTTGACTGTGCCATGCGTTAATATACCTTAATGCCCCGAACGGGCCGATTGCTTTTCCATCATTATACAGCATTGCCTTTAATTTTTCAATCGATTTATATTAAAGAATAAAAAATTCTTTGACTTTTATATGGGGCTGTGATATTATTTGTTTGCTAAATAGAGGAGCGGACGAGCATTATTAACCGATAGCCGAAACTTATGGCGGTTTTTTACGGCTGACGGTGAAAGGGCATCTCCGCCGAAGCTGCATAGGTACGCCATCGCCATGCGGCTGGGCGCACGGGCTAATACCCTTGCGACTGTCACTGACGTGTTGCGCTATTTGCGATAGACTTAAAAAACGGGTTTTATTGCGGCGCTTTTAACGGCGCCGTTTTTAACTGTGATAACAAATTTTACCTTCGGAGAATAAGATATGAAAAGATACAAAGTGGGCATTATCGGCGCGACCGGAATGGTCGGCCAGAGATTTGCGCTCCTTTTGGAGAATCACCCTTGGTTCGAGCCCGTCTGCCTTGCGGCCAGCGCCAATTCGGCGGGCAAAAGATACAAAGACGCGGTAAAGAAGTGGCTGATGCCCTCGCCCATGCCCGAAAAGCTTGAAAACGTCGTGGTTATGGACGCGACCGCCGACAGGGAAAAGATTGCCGCGGCCGTCGATTTTTGCTTCTGCGCGGTCAACATGAAGAAAGAGGAAATCAAGGCCTTGGAGGAGGCTTACGCCCGCGCCGAGTGCCCCATAGTTTCCAACAACTCCGCGCACCGCTTCACCGACGACGTGCCGATGATTATTCCCGAGGTCAACGCCGACCACCTTTCGGTTATAGAAGCCCAGAGAAAGCGCCTCGGCACGAAGCGCGGCTTTATAGCCGTCAAGAGCAACTGCTCGCTTCAATCCTACGTTCCCCTCCTGCACCCCTTGAAAAAGTTCGGTTTGGAGTGCGCGGCCGTAACTACCTATCAGGCAATTTCCGGGGCGGGCAAGGTATTCGAAACCATGCCGGAAATTTTAGACAACGTAATACCCTACATCGGCGGCGAGGAAGAAAAGAGCGAGAGAGAACCCCTTAAAATATGGGGCGACGTCGCCGGCGGCAAGATAGTTCCCGCGACCTCACCCGCAATTACGGCACAGTGTCTGAGGGTTCCCGTTTCGGACGGGCACACCGCGGCGTGCTTCGTAAAATTCGCAAACAAGCCCTCCAAAGAGGAAATACTTTCCGCCTGGAAGGAATTTGCGGGCGAGCCGCAACGGCTCAATCTCCCCTCGGCACCCAAGCAATTCATACACTACTTCGCGGAAGACGACCGCCCCCAGCCCAAGCTGGACAGAAACACCGAAAACGGTATGGCGGTTTGCGCGGGCAGACTGAGAGAGGACAATTTGTTCGACTACAAATTTATAGGCTTTTCGCACAACACGCTTCGCGGCGCGGCGGGCGGCGCGGTGCTCCTTGCCGAGCTGCTTGCGGCAAAGGGCTATTTCGACTGATACTTCCGAGGTGAAAAAATGACGAACTTTTTTAAAGGTACGGCGACGGCTATGGTTACCCCCTTCTTTAACGGCGGCGGGGTAAACTTCGAGGCTTTCGGCAAGATGATTGAATATCAGATTTCGGCGGGAACGGACGCGCTCGTCATACTTGGCACGACGGGCGAGCCGGCGACGATGACCGATGAAGAACGCGTTGCCGTTATGGAATACGCAGTCGAAAAGATTGCGGGACGGGCAAAGGTCGTATTCGGCACGGGCAGCAACTGCACGGCAAGCGCCGTGGCTGCAAGCGTACGCGCCGAAAAGATGGGCGCCGACGGACTGCTCTGCGTTACTCCCTACTACAATAAATGCACGCAAAACGGCATTATAGAGTACTATAAGGCGATATGCGGCGCGGTAAATATTCCCGTCATAGCCTACAACGTACCCGGCCGCACGGGCGTAAACATTCTGCCGCCGACTGCGGAGCAGCTGTCCTTTATACCCAATATGGCGGGCATCAAGGAGGCGTGCGGCAATATGGAGCAGATTTGCGAAACCATGCGCAGGGTGCGCGGCCGCATGGACGTGTACTCGGGCGACGATAACCTGAATTTGCCCATTTTGGCAATAGGCGGCGCGGGGCTTATTTCGGTCGTCGGCAACATAGCTCCCGCCGAGGTCAAGGCGGTCGCAACCTACGTCTCCGAAAACAAGCTTAAAGAAGCGAACGAGATTCAGGACAGACTTCTTCCCCTCATCGACGCGTGCTTTACGGAAGTCAATCCCATACCCGTCAAATACGGCTGCGAGCTTATAGGCCTTATGGGCGGCGTACCGAGGGCGCCCCTTACGGAACTTGAGGAAGCCCACAAGAAAATTATGCGCGACTGTTTAGCCGCCTTAGGGGTGCAATTATGATAAAGGTTGCGGTTTGCGGCGCCTGCGGAAAGATGGGCGCGAACATTATAGAACTTCTCGGCGGCGACAGCGAGGCCATGGCCTTTTACGGCATAGATCCCGCAGGCGGAGCTGCGGGCGTGCGGCCGGTGAAGAGCTTTGCGGAGGTCAAGGACAGGCCCGACGTTATTATCGACTTCTCCTCCCCCGCGGCACTCGACGGCGAACTCGAATACGCCGTGACGAACGGCGTTCCGTTAGTCATCGGCTCCACGGGCTTTACCGAAACGCAGCTCGGGGCAATCGACGAGGCGGCAAAGAGCGTGGCGGTCTTCCGCACGGCCAATTTCTCACTTGGGGTGAACCTTTTGTGCGAGCTCGTGAAAAAGGCGGCGGCAACGCTCGGCGGGAGCTTCGACGTGGAGATAATAGAAAAACATCATTCCCAAAAGGTTGACGCGCCCAGCGGCACGGCGCTTATGCTGGCGAAAAGCGCGAACGAAGCGCTCGGCGGCGACAGGCCCTATATGAACGGGCGCGAGGGCATTTGCGGCAAGCGCGGAAACGAGATAGGCATGCACGCAGTGCGCGGCGGCACTATCGTCGGCGAACACGAGGTTATGTTCTGCGGCGAGGATGAAATTATCACCCTTTCCCATTCGGCGCGCAGTAAAAAGGTATTCGCGGCGGGCGCAATCAAGGCCGCCAAGTGGCTGGCGGACAAGCCCGCGGGTATGTACTCGATGAACGATATCTTAAAGAATTTATAAAAAACGGTTAAAGGCGCGGGCGGCAATTCTAATTGCCGCCCGCTCTTTTTTTAAACGAAAAATTATTTGAACGTATCTTCTGATTTTAAATCCGGTTTCAGTTAAACATTGCAATGAATTGCTTTAGAGCGTACTGCACGGGAACGTTTTTGGGAAGGGCCACGCCGACTCCCCTTACGGGCAGGGCGGGCTCAACCTGCACCTCGAACAGCTCGCCGCTGTCAAGAAACGGTTTGGCGTATTCGCGGGGAACGCAGCCGATGCCCATTCCGCTTTCGGCGAACTTTAACATCAAATCCCAATTCTCGACCTCGATATCGGGGTGAAGCTGTATGCCGAGGGTCTGAGTATAAGTCGCCAGAGCGCGGCGGGCAATAGTGTTGCTTTCTATCATTAAGAGCGGGTATTCCTGAAGCTGGGCCAGTCCGAGCTTCTTATCTTTCAGCGCCTCGTACTTCTTGCCCGCTACGAACACGTCGGAGAGGTGGGCTACCGTACCCGTGAAGTTGACGTCCTTGTCGTCTATGGGCAGGTTGATAAAGCCTATGTCGCACTTGTTTTCCTTTAGCTGGGTCAGCGTTTCGGGCGTGGTGCCCGTTATAAGCTCTATCTTGACTCCGGGGAAAGAAGCGTTATATTTAACTATTTTGTCTGCAAGTATATGTGAGAAAATGGAATCGGTGGCGCCTATACGTATGGTGCCCGTGGCGGTTGTTTTCAGCTCCGAAAGTTTATTTTCCACGTCGTCCAATAACTTTAGCGCGTCCTCCACCTGCCTGATTATCAGCTTGCCGCCCTGCAGAGATAGCTCCATTCCCCGGTGCGTGCGGTTAAAAAGCTGCGTGCCGAGCTGGGTTTCAAGCTGTTTTATTGCCTGCGAAACGGCGGGCTGTGAAATGAACAGTTCGTCGGCGGCTTTGGTGAGCGAGCCGCACTTCGCAACCATATAAAAAACGCGATACAATTCAAGATTTACCATATATACCTCCCTATTTTCCAACGCAGAATTTTGCAAACACCGTGGAAATTATCTCCTCGTCGGCCGTTTCGCCCGTGATTTCGCCCAAGGCGCGCCAACATTCGCGCACGTCCATTGCAAAGATATCGGGCGGAAAGCTCTTTGCCCCATCTATCGCGGCCGTCAGTTTATCGGAAGCGCGTACGAGAGCGCGGTAGTGCCGCTCTTCAACGATAAACGCTCCGTCCACGGGCGCTCCGCCAAGCGCCTTTCCGGACATAAGCTTTTTTAGTTGCTCTATGCCCTCGCCCGAAACGACCGAAAGCGCGACGTCATAGTCGCCGCAGGGCGCGTTTTTATCGGTCATCGAAAAGACTTTTATAAGCCGCCCCGTCTCCACGCCGACCGCCGCAGAAAAGTCGCCGACCTCCGAAACGCAGACGACGATATCGGAGCTGTTTGCGGCGTTCACGGCACGCTCTATGCCTATGGCTTCGATTTCGCCCGCGTGCTCCCTTATGCCCGCGGTATCTAAAAGGTTGAACTTGACGCCGTCTATTATCACCGTGCCCTCGACCACGTCGCGCGTGGTGCCCGCCTGCGGTGAGACGATTGCCTTGTCGTACCCCAAAAACGCGTTTAATAGGGAGGATTTCCCCACGTTCGGCGCGCCGCAGATGGCGACCGAAACGCCGCTTTTTATGAGTTTGCCCGCCGAATATGCCCTAACGAGTTTATCTATCTCCTCTTTTATCGCAAGAAGCTGCGCGGGGGCGTCGGACAGTGTCGCCTCCTCTATTCCCTCCTCGGGGTAGTCCGTATCGGCGGCTATATTTGCGAGAATATCTTTGAGCTCCGACTGAATTTTCCGCACCTCGTCCGACAATTTTTCACTGTACAAAAGAGAACCCGCCCTGACCTCGGCTAGGCTCTCGGCGTTTATCATATCTATCATACCCTCGGCGGAGGCGAGAGTCAGCTTGCCGTTTACGAAAGCGCGCTTGGTGAACTCGCCGCGCTCAGCCGCACGGGCCCCCGCGGAGAGGGTGGCGCGCAGAACCCCTCTTGCGATTTCAGTGCCGCCGTGACAATGAAGCTCCACCACGTCCTCGCCCGTGAACGACTTGGGCGCCTTGAAATAGACGCACATGCCGAAGTCATCGAAACCGTCGCAGCGGATTCTGCCCGCATACATGTAATTGGGCACGAAATCCGAAACGGAAATTTTTTTTAAGGGAGTAAAGATTTCAGCCGCAACACCGAGCGCGCCGTCCCCCGACATCCTTATTATCGCCACGCCGCCGCATCCCGCGGGCGTGGAAATTGCAGATATAACGTCCGTCATAACTCAAACAAAAAACACCATAAATTTTTCTTATACCTAATTATACACGCCCGTCCGCTTTTTTGCAATAAAAAAAGCGGGGCTTTTAAGCCTCGCCTTTTAATTTTCAGAGATCGCCGAACGGGTCGTCGGGAGAGCCGCCCGAACTGCTTCCCGAAGCGCCGCCGCTTCCGCCGTTTCCGCCCAGACCGTCGAAGGGGTCGTCGGGGGAGCCGCCGTTTTGGTAGCCGCCGTT
>CAZELQ010000017.1:11815-16227 GCA_964513195.1 uncultured Clostridia bacterium
TAGCCGCCGTTCTGGCGCATATACTCCTGATACATATTATACTGCCGCTGGCGCTGTTCGTTGAGATACTGCCCGTAATTCTTGCCCGCGTTGTTCCTCACCACGAACATAAATATACCCTTGACGGGGAAGAGTACCGAAACGATGGAAAAGAGTATATAGCGGGGCGAGGAATAGGTGCGGAAAAAGGCCACCAAAAGGAACATATTGGAGACGATATAGAGTAATTGCACCCAATATATTACGTAGTTTTCGAGATTTGCGAATACCCACCACGCCCAATTTAAGCTTGCGGGAAGGTTGACCTGCGTATAGCCGACAATCATATCGTACGACATAACCGACTCGTATATGGGCGCCGCGTAGCCGCCGCCGAAGATGAGAGCGAGGGCGATATAATAGATGATATACAAGATTATATATACCCCCTCGGCCGCCGCCGCGATTATGGGGAAATACATTCCCTTTAAATTCTTCTTGGACACGACGCCTATATAAAAGGTGTTGAGGACGGGCACGAAGGCCATCCACCTGTTTTTATAGCCGTCCCGCTTGGCTATCGTGTAAAGAGCGACCGCCTCGAAGATATAGACCAGCGCGTAGCAAAAAGCGCCTATCAGCAAATAGGCCCACAGCTGCTGCTTATACGGGTCGTTCACGAACGCCGCTTCCGCAATAGATGCAAATTCAAAAAATTCCATATTCCTTTACCCGTGTAAATTATTTTATACATAAATTATAACCGAATGAAAACGGTTGTGTGAAATTTATGTAAAAATTGTCAGTTTTTGTGCTCCCCGTATTCGACGGAGTACAGAACCAATCCCTTTGCCGGCATCGTTTTGCCGACTCTGCCGCGGTCGCCGCGGAGAGTTGCCGAAAGGTCGGCTTCCGTAAGCTTGCCCTGCGAATACCAAAGCAGCGTGCCCGCAATGGTGCGTACCATATTGTATAAAAAGCCGTTGCCGCGCACCTCCACGCAGACGATTTCGGCATCCGGCGGCGATTTACGCAAGCTTACGTCTATCGAAAAAACCGTGCGGACGGTGGTTTTTACCTGCGAACCGCCGGCGCAATAGGCTTTAAAATCGTGCTCTCCCTTTAATAATTCCGCCGCCTCGCGCATCTTTCCGACGTCGGGCTTGCCCTTAACCCACACCGCGTACCTCTCGAACAGCGGTATTCTGCGGCGGCTGAAATACATATGATATCTGTAAGTTTTGGCCTTTACCGCCGTCTGCACGTCTAACCCGTCGGGCACTTGCGAAGAACTCAGCACGGACACGCTGTCGGGCAGGTGCGCGTTAAGCGCGTCCGCAAGCTTGCCGCCCTCTATTTCTTTTTTCAAATCGAGCTGGCAGAGCTGCGCCCGCGCGTGAACGCCCGCGTCCGTCCTGCCGCTCGCCTTTACCGTCGCGTTCTCGCCGAACGCCTCTAAAACGGCGCGGTTCAAAACTTCCTGCACGGTTACGCCGTTGGGCTGGACCTGCCAGCCGCAAAAGTCTGTGCCGTCGTATGAAACGGTCATGAAATATCTCACTTTATCACCATATAGCAGTATATCTGCGGGAAGATTTCGTAGGCGTACGTATCGAGAAGAATTACGCCCGCAATGAGCACGCCCGCAAACAAGACGGCGAAGATATCGCGCCAGCCGAATCTGAGTTTTTTGTATTTGGTGCGTTTTTTCGTGCTGGAATAGCAACGCGCGTCCATGGCGTCGCCCAACTCCTCGGCGCGGCGGAAAGCGCTTATCAAAAGGGGTATGAGCACGGGGATTATGGCCTTGACCCGCTTGAATAAATTGCCGCTGTCGAACTCCGCGCCCCTCGCCTTCTGCGCCGCGATAATGCGGTTGGTTTCGTCCATAAGCGTCGGAATAAATCTGAGCGCTATAGACATTATCAGGGCGAGTACGTGCACGGGGATTTTTATAAGAGCTAAGGGGAACAGCAGGCTTTCCAGCCCGTCGCAGAGGTTTACGGGGGTAGTCGTCAGCGTGAGCACGGCCGAGCACATTACGAGGAAGAAAAGGCGCAACGTTAAGAACACGGCGAATATGATACCCTCCGTATATATATGGATTATGCCCCATTCCACAAGCAAATTTTCCTCGCTGCCGCCGTGGAAAAATACGTTTAAAAGCGACGTGAAAATAAGTATGAAAATTACGCCCTTGACCGAGCGCAGCACCGAACCGACCGGTACGCGCGAGGCGGCGACTATTATGACGAGAAGCAGGGCGCAAAGCGCAAGCGAATAGAAGGTGTCCGCCACAAACAGCATAACTATATACGCTATCAAAAACAGCAGCTTTACGCGCGGGTCCAGATTGTGGACGAACGATTTTGCGGGGTAGTACTGTCCGAAGGTAACGTCGTTAAGCACGGTCATCACCTCCCTTAAGCGCCGCCGCCACCGCGTCCGAAAAATCGCGCGCGGTAAAATCGGAGGCGATATACAGCCCTCTCTCCGCAAGGCACGCCGTAAGCTTTTCGGTAAGGGGCACGTCAAGCCCCAAACCCGACAGCTCCTCTCCGCGCCCGAATACGTTGGCAGGAGTATCGCAGTCGAATACGGCCCCGTCCGATATCACGCAGGCGCGGGTGCAGTTTTCGGCTATCTCGTCCATATCGTGGGAGACGATTATGACCGTCTTGCACCAATCGCCGTGGAGTGAGTGCAACAGCCGCATAATTTCGCGCTTGCCGAGGGGGTCGAGACCCGCGGCCGGCTCGTCCAGAATGAGAATTTTGGGCTTGGTGACGATAACGCCCGCTATAGCCACGCGGCGCTTCTGTCCGCCGGAAAGGTCGAAAGGCGACTTGTCCTTGATTTCGCTATAGTCCAAGCCGACCGCCGCAAGGCTTTCCCCGACGGCTTTTTCCACCTCTTCTTTGGGAAGATTTTTGTTGAAATTTTTAAGCCCGAAAGCGACGTCGTCGAACACCGTTTCGGCGAAAAGCTGGTATTCGGGGTATTGGAACACCATGCCCACGTCGGCGCGCAGAGAGCGCCAATCGCATTTGCGCTTAGATAAATCGTAGCCGCCGACGGTGATAGAGGGCTCGGGCGGGGGCGTCTGCCCCTTTTTTACCTTGGGCTTTTTATAGTGCTTTTGCGCCTGAGGCAGCTTGATAAGCGCGTTGAGGTGCTGGACGAGAGTGGACTTCCCGCTGCCCGTGTGGCCTATAATGCCGAAAAATTCGCCCTCGTCTATATGCAGGTTCACGCCGTTCAGCGCCCTCGTTGCAAAGGGTGATTTTTTCGAGTATGTGAACGTGAGATTCTTTACGTCTATATTCCATTCCCCGCCCCGAGTTTTTGAAATCGGTGCGGGAATATCATCGATTGAACGCGGTTTAAAGCCCCGAAGTTCCGAAAGCCTTTTCACCTCGTCGGCGAACTCTTCGGGACGCAGGCAGGGGTTGATAGGAATACCGCCGTCCCGGATACGCCTGCATATTTCGCCTATTTCGGGCAGGCAGAGATTGAACGTTTCCAGCTTTTCTCCGCTTAAAAAAACCTCGTCGGGGGTACCGTCGGCAACCAGCTCGCCCCTGTTTAGCACGACGGCGCGGTCGGCAAGGAGGGCTTCCTCCAGAAAGTGCGTTATAAGTATAACCGTCATGCCCTCTTCGCGGTTAAGACGGGCGGCGACCTCGGTCACCTCCCTCCTGCCCTTGGGGTCGAGCATTGCGGTACTCTCGTCCAATATAAGAACGTCGGGCTTTATGGCCAGCACGCCCGCGACGGCGATGCGCTGCTTCTGTCCGCCCGAGAGACGGTTGGGCGTGGCATGGCGGTATTCGCTCATTCCGACGACGTTAAGCGCCCACTCTATGCGGCGGCCTATCTCTTCGCGCTCTACGCCGATATTCTCCGGTCCGAACGCGACGTCGTCCTCGACTATGGACGCGACCATTTGGTTGTCGGGGTTCTGGAAAACTACGCCCGCGTGCTCCCTGACCTCGTTGACCTCGTCCCTGTCGGCGGGATTAAGCCCCCATACGGTTACGGTACCCCTGTCGGCGGTAAGCAGGCCGCAGATAAGCCTTGCGAGCGTGGACTTGCCGCTTCCGTTATGTCCGAGGACGGCCAAAAACTCCCCCCTCTTTACGTCGAGCGTAAAATGGGAGAGGGCGTTGGGCTCGCCGTCGGCATAGGCAAACGACACGTCGTTCAAGCGCACGGCGAAATCGGGCAGGGGTTTGGGCTGCTCTTCGGTAATTGCCGTTACGTTTTGTTTCGCACGCTTCTTCATAATCCAAACGATTATAACATTTATGCAAAAATTTAACAACGATTTTTGACCGATTGATTGAAAAAGCACGGTGAAAATTTCGTAAAATCGCAACGATGCGCCGCGTTAAGGACGATTTGAGATGGATTGCGGACTTCGTTCGTGGGAT
>CAZELQ010000018.1:0-15840 GCA_964513195.1 uncultured Clostridia bacterium
CGGTAAAGTATTTGTCCGCCGCTTGCGTGAAACGCAAGCGGCGGGGTACCCCGCCTTGATGACAGACTTTTTCCTTTACGGTTATCCGTATCGGGTTTTTCTATGCGTATTATATAATAAAAAAGTTATATTTGTCAATAAAATCAGCCGCCGCATCGTCGTTTTTTTCGACAAAACCGCCGATTTTTCATCACGTTTCGTTATAGTTATTATAAAATTATATGATATTATCGATAAATTCTTCGGGATTGAACGGCTCCAAATCGTCAATCTTTTCGCCCACGCCCGCAAAGACTACGGGAATTTCCAGCTCTCCGCAGAGGGAAATTACGAAGCCGCCCTTGGCAGAGCCGTCGAGCTTGGTCAGCACTATGCCGTCCAGCTCCACCGCGCCGTCGAATACCTCCGCCTGATTGTAGGCGTTGTTGCCCGTGGTGGCGTCGAGCACGAGAAGTTTGTAAAAATTCGCGGCGGGGTACTCCCTTGCTACGACGCGCGACATTTTTTTCAGCTCCTCCATAAGGTTGGCCTTGACGTGCAGTCTGCCCGCGGTGTCGATTATGACCACGTCGGTACCCCTCGCCTTAGCCGACGAAAGCGCGTCGAACACTACCGCCGAGGGGTCGCTGCCCTCCTCGTGCTTGACTATGCGCACCTTGGCTCTTTCCGCCCAGATTGCGAGCTGGTCGCTTGCCGCAGCGCGGAACGTGTCGGCCGCCGCAACGGTGACAGTCTTGCCCTGTCTTAAAAAATACGAGGCGAGCTTGCCGACCGTAGTCGTCTTGCCGACGCCGTTTACGCCGACCAGCATTATGACGGCGGGGTAGCGCATTTCGGGCAGCTCGGCGGCCTCAAGCTTTTCCTGAAGAATGTCCTTGAGGCAATCTATCACGAATTCCTCGTCTTTAATCTTGTCCTGCTTGACCTCTTCGCGCAGCTCCTCCACTACCTCTTCGGCGGTGGTGACGGAGATGTCGGCGCCTATCAAAATTTCTTCGAGCTCGTCGTAAAATTCATCACCTAACTTGTTTTTGGAAAACAGTGTTTTTATCGCGCCGCCGAGCGCGGCCTTAGTCTTTTTTAACGCGTTTGCAAGTTTTGAAAATACACCCATGAATGACCTCTCGGTTTTTTCGCTTGGGGGACAGCGAAAAAACGCTACGAATTTGAGGGCGTTGCCCTCGGCGCACGATAGGTTTCAGCCCTCGATTATTAGAAATCGTGCGCCTCACCTACTGAGGCGCAGGTATGCGCAAATCGAGTCGCGCTGCGCAGGGAAACCCTGCTTGCTACGTTAATTATTTGGGAAATGGGTTACCGCGTCATTGCGAGGTTGCAACGCAACCGTGGCAATCCAGAAGTCCTAAGTGGTCGGACTTCGTAATTCGCTCCTCATAATGACACATACCCCGTCACCCGCCCAACCCCATCGCTTGGCTTAGAAGCAAGCAAGACAAGGAGCGGAAGCGCAGACCCGACGGGAGCATACATAAAGGTATGTGACCGAGGGCGAGCATTACGCGACGCAGTATTGCGCCGCTTATAAGTCAAGCAACGGTGTCGCCGCCGAGCTTGCTCTCCACGTCGGACAGCTTGACCGAAACAATCTTGCTTACACCCTTTTCCTCCATGGTTACGCCGAAGAGAACGTCCGCCTTTTCCATTGTGGGCTTACGGTGGGTTATGACTATGAACTGCGTCTGCGCGGCGAACTTCTTAAGATAGTTCGCGTACCTGCCCACGTTCGCGTCGTCGAGCGCGGCCTCTATCTCGTCGAGCACGCAGAACGGCATGGGGCGCATCTGTATTATCGCAAAGAGTATGGCGATTGCCGTAAGCGCCTGTTCGCCGCCCGAAAGGAGCGAAATTTTGGTAAGATTTTTGCCGGGAGGGCAAGCGACTATCTCCACGCCCGCGTCGAGGGGATCGTCGCAGGTCGAATAGTCGAGCTGGAGCTCCGCCCTGCCGCCGCCGAAAAGCTCCTTAAACGTGCGCTTGAAGTTTTCGTTTATGGTATTGAAGCCCGCGTCGAAAATTTTAAGCATCTCGCCGCGTATGTCCGCAAGGGCCGTTTCCAAATCGGAAATGGCCTTTTCCATATCTTCCTTTTCTGCGGTCATTTCTTTATATCTTTGGCTTACAGCCTCGTACTCCTCGATAGCCGTCGGGTTTACAGCGCCCAGCATCGTCATCTGGCGCTTATAATTTATTATGGCCGAGGAGGCCGCGGAAATATCGAAGTCGTCAAGCTTGTATTTCAAACACCCCTCGTAGTCCTCGTGATATTCCTCCTCTATGCGCTGTTGCAAAAACTCGAGGTCGGAATCGATTTTCTGCAAATTCAGTTCCTGTCCGTGCAATTTTGCGTTCAAATCGTCGGAAACGGCCGCCGCGTCCATACGCGACTTGTCTATCTCCGCAACGCGCGCGTTCAGCTTTTTCTTGCTCTCTTCGACCTCGGCTATCTTGCCGTTGAGGTCGTCGAGCTTAACCTGCTCGTCCTTCGTCAGGGCGGCGCGGGCGGCCTTGTCGTTCCACTCGTTCACCTGCTGCTGGAGTCGGGGAAGAAGAGTGTTGAGGTCGGTCACCTTTTCTATGAGCTCGCCCTTTTCCTTTGCGGCGCGCTCGGCCGATTCGCGGTTGGATTTCACCGCGCTCTCCAACGAGGCTATCTCCACCTGCAACGAGTTTAATTTCTCCATTTTATCGTTGCGCTCGCGCACGGTCTTTTCGTTCTGCTCGCTCATCGTGTCGATTTCCGAGGAGGCCTTGTCCGACTGCTCCGACAGAGTGCTTGCGCCCTTGGAAACGCCCGTATATTCGCTGTCGAGCTCGGCGAGCTTTTCCTCGATTTTGGACTTCGATTGCCTGTATACCGAATACAAACTCTCCTTATCGGTTATGTTCACAAGAAGCGAGGAGAGCTTTTCCCTTGCGGCGGCGTGCTCCATTTTGGCGTCCTGCAATTTCTTTTCGAGAGCGTCGCGCGCGCTCTTTGCGGCTGCCAGCTCACCCTCCGCCTCCAAACGTTTCCCGTCCGCGCGCTCCAGATAGCTCTTCTTGGCGGCTATAGCGTCCTCTATTTCCTTAATTTTTCTCTCGTTGGCCAGGAGGTTTGCCGAATTTTCCCTACGGCTGCCGCCCGTCATCGAGCCGGAAGTCGCGATAACGTCGCCGTCCAACGTGACGATTTTAAACGAGCGGGGGTAACGCCTCGCTATCTGAGTCGCGGCGGCTATATTTTCGCACACGAGCGTATTACCCAAGAGGTTATGTATTACGTTTTCGTATTTTTTATCGAACCTTACGAGGTCGATTGCCGACCCCACCGCTCCCCTCTCGCTGCATGCCGATTTCAACTGCGGCGTCTCGTAGCGGGGACGGAGCGCGTCAATGGGCAAAAAGGTTACCTGACCGGCGCGGTTGGCCTTGAGGTATTCTATCAGATACTGCGCGTCCTCGCGCGTGTCCGTAATTACGTTCTGCATAGCGCCGCCGAACGCCGTTTCTATTGCGACTTCGTATTGGTTATCGCAGCTTACGACGTCGGCAATAAGTCCCATTATGCGGCTGCCAAGTTGTGAATTTTCCTTGGCGTCGGACATAAGCCGTCTTACCGAATAGACGTAGCCCTCGAACCTGTCGCGCAGCGCGGTATACGTGCGCAGACTCTGTTGAAGGGAGGAAACCTGTGCCTGCGCGTCGTAAATTTTCATAACGAGCGCCTGCACCTTTTCGTCCGCCGCGCTAACCGCCGCTTCCGCACCCTCGATACGGGTATTCTCCCCGCCGAGATATTCGTTTATGTCCTCCTGCGCTTTAAGCGTCTTGTCGTATTCCGCCTTTAATTTTTCGTGCTCGGCGCGCGCCTCTGCCATGGCCTCGTCCATTTCGGCAAGTCTTTCTTTCAAAAGCTCTTTCTTGGCGGAAAGGGAGCCTATGTTTTCCTTTATTTCGGAAAGGTCGCGGAAAGCGTCCATAACCTTTTTCCTGTGTTCGTCGGTGACCGTTTCGTAGCCGGCTATACTCTCCGAAAGCCGCCTGATTTCCTCCTGCAAGCCGTCGCAGGTCACGCGGAGACGGTCGATTCTCTCGCCGTTCTTACGCGCGTATTCCTCGCAGCGGCGTATATCCTTGTCGACGTCGCCTATGCGCTTGGTGGCGAACGATATGTCGTCCTGCGCCTGTTGAAGCTTGTACTTTACGGCGTTGGCGCGTTCCTTGAACACCTTGCTCTCGCCCGAGCTTCTCTCAAGCCCTACGGTGAACTCCAGCCTCTCCTCGTTCAGCGCTTTCAGCTTTTCGTCGGCACCCGAAAGGAGAGTCCTGCATTGCTCGTATTCGGCAAGCAGAGCGGCGGCCAACCCGTTGTTTTCGTTTATCTGCGCGTTTATCTTTTCTATGCGCGCGTTTATCTTTTCCCTTTCGCCCGCCGCGCCGTCGTGGCGGAATATGTATGCGTTGATTTCGTTTATGCGCAGCCCCTCGTACAGTTCGTTGTACTTCCTCGCGTTGTCTGCCGCCTTTGACAGGGGCACGAGCTGTCTTTCGACCTCCGACATTCTCTGCGCGAACACGAACAGGTTATCGCGGGAGGCGGCAAGCTTCCTCTCCGCCTCGGCCTTTCTGTCCTTGAACACGACGATGCCCGTCGCCTCCTCGAATATCGAGCGGCGCTCCTCGGGGCGGGAATTCATTATCTGCGCGATACGGCCCTGACCTATAATGGAATAGCCCTCCTTGGCGGCGCCCGCGCCGTGCAAAAGTGAGGTCAATACTTTCATTCTCGAGGGCTGTTGGTTTAAAAGATATTCGCTCGTGCCGTCGCGGTAGAGGCGCCTCGTCATCTCTATTTCGTCTGCGTCGAAGTCGAAAATGCGGTTGGTGTTATCGAACGTCAAAGTGACCTCGCAAAAGGAGGTTTTCTTGCGCTTTTCGGTGCCGTTGAATATGACGTCCATCATCTGCGTGCCGCGCATAACCTTAGCCGACTGTTCGCCAAGAACCCAGCGTATGGCGTCGGCGACGTTGCTCTTGCCGCAACCGTTGGGGCCGACGATACAGGTTACGCCGTCGGTCAGCGGAATTTCGGTCTTGTCCGCAAACGACTTAAAGCCTATCAACTTTATCTTTTTAAACTGTACCATATATCATACCTTGCTTACGTATTCGTAAGCCTTTTTCGCCGCTATCTTCTTTGCCGCGGCAAAGTTATCGCCCTCGCCCGAAAAGGTCTTTCCGCGTACGGTAACCTCCACACGGCGGCGGGGACTTTCGGGCGCTCCGCATATCTTTTTGTATTCGGGAAGCGGCTCTCCCAAGCCCTGCAAAAATTCCTGCAGGTCGGCAATGTAATTTTTCGGGTTCTTGCCCTCTTTCAGGGTTGAGAGGGCAAACCGTCTTGCCGCACCCAAGCCCCCGTCGAGATATATGGCGGCGGTGACGGCTTCGTACGCGCTGGGCACGGCCTTTTTGTTGTGCGTGTCGCCCTTGTCGCGCAGAAGCGCCTTATCGAGCCCCAGCCTTTCCGACACCGGCCGCAGCGCCTCGTCCGAAAGAAGCGTCTGCTTCATTCGGGTCATCTCCCCCTCGTCCGCGTCCAGCTTATAATATTTTTCCGCGACTATAAAGGAAAGAAGCGCGTCGCCCAGACACTCCAGACTTTCGTTGTTGAAGCCGTTATCGTAGGACGAGAGAGTGAGCGCCTTTGAAAGAAGCTTTTTGTCTTTGAAAGTATAGCCGCAATTTTTTTCTATCTGTTCTATGCTTGTCATTCCTGTACCGGTATAAGATTGTCGAGGTCGACTTTATCGAGAAGCTCCTCCACCTTGGGGATGAGCCCGTTTTTATAAATTTTTACGGCGTTGTCTATCGCAGCGGTAATGGTCACGGGCTTGGAATTGCCGTGGCTCTTCACCACGACCTTTTTAACGCCCAAAAGAATGGCGCCGCCCACCTTATCGAAATCCAAATTCTTTTTCATACGCCCTATCGCGCCGCTCATAAACAGTGCGCCGAGCATCGAGAAAAGCGAGGATTTGAACTGCTTTTTCATCTCCGCCAAAATCATTTTGGCGCTGCCCTCTATGGCTTTGAGCGCGAGGTTCCCCGAAAAGCCGTCGGAAACCACCACGTCCAAATTCCCCATATTTATATCTCTGCCCTCGACGTTGCCGACGAAGTTAATACCGTTCATCTTCTTGAGATACCGGTACGCTTCCTGATGCAGGGGGTCGCCCTTGTGCTCCTCGGTGCCGTTGTTCAGAAGTCCTACGGTGGGGTTGGTCTTACCGAAGCCCGCCTGCGCGTAAGCCGAGGCGAGTACCGCGAATTGGCAGAGCATAGCCGTCTTACATTCGGCGTTGGCGCCGCAGTCGCACAAAAGGGTAGTGCCGCCGTTGACGTTGGGAATCGCGGGGCAGAGCGCGGGGCGCTTGATTCCCCTGATTCTTCCGAGAATAAGCTGGCCGCCCGCTATGGTCGCGCCCGTCGAACCGGCCGTCACGAGACCGCAGATATCTTCGTCCTTTTTAAGCATCCAAAATGCCGTCATAAGCGAGGAATCCCTGCGCTTCACCGCCTCGGTGGGTATGTCGTTCATTCCTATAACGTCGGGGCAGTGCACGACCTCCAAACGGGAGCGGTCGTACTTGTATTTTTTAAGCTCGGCGCCTATTTCCTCCTCCCTGCCGGTGATGATAAGGTTAAGCTCCTTATCGCCCTTGAGAGCGCCTACCGCGCCCTGTACTATCGCCGCGGGCGCATTGTCGCCGCCCATACCGTCAACTATGATTTTATACATATATCGTTCCTCTGCCGATTATCTTGATTATACTAAGTTATTATAACATATATTATCTTAAAAGACAAATGATTGGAACAATATTTTGTGGTCGAATTATGCCGCTCCCCCAACAGCTTGCCTTTTGACCTGAACGACGTCGGCGATCGCGGGGTAGCTGTCTTCACGCAGTAAAATACGTTCCTCTTCGCCGCCCGCGCTCTTTATCAGATACCCCTTGCTCACCGTGCCGTCCCTGCCGTAGCTTATCACGCCGTCCTCGTCGCCCTCCACTATAACCGCGTCGGGACGGGGCACGACGCTCTCTACCTCGGACAGCACCGAGTACGTATAGCCGTCGGGCTCGCCGTATATGGTACAGCATACCGAGCCGTAATTGCAATTTACCCGCACATATATTGGGGTTAAACGCGTATTTTTGAACTTTAAGTCGAAATAGCTGCCGCTTACCATGGCGTCGCGCGAGGGCGCAACGTACCCCACCTGCAGGCTGTGCGGGTGGTACTCGACGATTTCCAGCCCCGAGAGCAGCGCGGCGTTGTAGAGCGTGGTGGAGACCTGGCACACCCCGCCGCCCGTGCCCTGCACGAATTTGCCGTCCTCTATTATATTTGCCTTCTTAAAGCCGCGCTCTTCCGTCCTCGCGCCCACCGTGCCGTTGAACGAAAAGGTTTCGTCGGGCATTATAACTGCGCCGTTTATAAATTGAGAGGCGAGACGTATGTTGTGCGAGCGCTCGGCGCTGTCGGCCGAAAAATAGGTGGTGAAAGCGCTCAGCTTCTGCGTGCACGCCTTTATCCGCCCGAGGCTTTGCGACCGCTTAACCGCTTTAACCTGCAGCGTAACCTCGCCGAAATCGCCGTTCAAGGAGGCGGAAATATCGTCGAGCAGCCTCTCCTTGTCGCACTCCGCGCCGTCGCGCCCCTCCGAATAGACGAACGGTTCCCCGCCCGCGGTGAAGCGCGCCGACGGCTCCTCAACCGGTCGGGAATGTTCGGCGCATATATAGTCGGCAATCTCCTCTGCGCCGTTTAAAAAGTAGTGCACCGGCGAGGAATAGCGCCCGCTTCTTCCGATACTTTTCAGGACGGCGTCGAAGTCGTCCCTGAAGTCTATTTCGGGGTATGCATACTCGTAGACGTATTCACCCGCACATATGCGCAGGCGTTTGCTCTTTAAGTAGTCGGCCTCGTTCTGCCTGAGCAGAGTCTTTGCCGCGGCAACGCCGAGCCTGCCGACGTCTGTTCCGTTGACGAACACCCCCGAGGGCAGACGGACGGAAAACCCGCATAAAAGCAATGCGCCTGCCGAGAGGGCAAGCGCAGTAAAGACAAGTTTAAAAATTTTCAGTTGGCTCTTCAAATGATTTTCAGTGCGGAAAGTAATTTTTCCGAGGGGTAAAAGGCGGGCGTGCCTATGCGTTTGTTGCTCCCTTCACGGTGGCAGTCCGACCCGCCCGTAACCAATAAACCCGACCTTTCCGCCAGCTCCTTATAATACTGCGTCTGTTTAGCAGTATGTGTAGAATAGACGGCTTCTATGCCCGAAAGACCGCAGGGTATTACGCGGCGAACAAGCTCCTCCACTCCCTCGTTATCGAGAGTAATCCGCCCCGGATGGGCAAGTGAACATATGCCGCCGCTTTCGCTTATCGCACGCGCCGCCTCCTCGGGCGTGGGTCTGCCGACGCAGGAAAACGCCTCGCAGCCCGAGTTGAGATAGCGCATATAGAACGAATAGGCGTCGGCCGCATAGCCCTTTTTAGCGCCCGCGACCGCGATATAGAATGAGTGAACGGGCGAGCGCGGACAGTATCTTTCGGCGCAGATTTCCCCGCGGCTTAGCTCCACGCCCACGGCGCGCAACTTTCTCATCACGTCCTCGGCGCGCTCTTCGGCGCCCTCGAACAGTTTCTTCGTAAAATCTTTATAGACCTTGCAGGTCCGGTCCATATTATAGCCCAAAAGGTGCACCTTCGTGCCGCCGTCGTAAGCCGAAACCTCCTCGCCCGCAACCGCCGTTATACCGTATCTTTCGGCGAGTACGAACGTCTCGTCGGTGCCGTTCGAGTTGTCGTGGTCGGTGACCGATATAAGGTTCACGCCCGCGCGGACCGCGCCTTTCACGGCGTCCTCGGGCGACTGCGTTCCGTCTGAATAATATGTGTGTATGTGCATATCGGCACGTATCATCTTTTTACCGCGCCTCCTTCTATAATTATTTTTTTGGCGCTTCTGCCGTACAGCACGCGCTCTGCGTGCGTACAAGTGATTATGGTCTGCAACCCCTCGGTCCGCCCGACGAGCTTTTTCCTCCTCGGCAGGTCTAGCTCGCTCATTACGTCGTCTAAAATAAGCACGGGGAATTCGCCGCACTTTTCCTTAAAGACGTTTACTTCGGCAAGCTTTATGGAGAGCGCCGCCGTTCTCGCCTGCCCCTGCGACGCGTAATTCTTCGCGTCCGCGCCGTTTATCGTTATGTCCAGATCGTCGCGGTGGGGGCCGCTTGCGGTAAAGCCAAGTCTTATATCTCTCTCGTAGTTGTTTGAAAGCTCGTCGAAGAGCCGTTTTTTGAGCTGCTCCCCGTCGCCCTTATATTTTTTCCCGGGGGAAATCACCAGCTCCTCCGCGCCGTCGGTAAGATAGGCGTGCGCCTCTTTGGCGAGCGGGGCGAGCATGGAAACGTAGTCCGCGCGGCTCCTCGCTATGACTGCCGCATACGTGCACAGCTGTTCGTCCCATACCGGCAGGGTGTCGAACACCACGCCGAGGTCGCGGTTTTTCAAGAGGTTGTTGCGCTGCTCCAATATTTGGTTGTAGCGCGACAAGGCCACGTAATACGGGCGCGACAGCTGGGATATGGACACGTTTAAAAATCTGCGCCTCTCGTCGGGGCCGTCCTGAATGAGCCTGAGCTCCTGCGGGGAGAAAAATACGGCGTATGCGTTGCCGAGGAGGTCGGCGTTGCGCGCAATCTTATTGCCGTTTACCCTTACCTCCCTTCCGCCCTCGGAAATACTTGCGGAAATTTCGACGGGGCCGTATCTACCCTCGCATATACAGGAAATAAAGGCCGACTGTTCGCCGTTTTTTATAAGCTGTTTTTCCCGCCGCGTTCTCGGCGAAGCGCCCGTGCAAAGGTAAAAAACGGCCTCCGCACAGTTGGTTTTGCCCTGCGCGTTCTTACCCGAAAGCACGTTCAGACCCGAACAGAATTCGATTTTTTCGTCGGTATAATTTCTGAAATTTTTTAATTGCAGATTTTTTATATACATTTTAATTTAAAAAATACTTTATTTGTCGGCCGAATTGGTGTATAATGTTTTTATATCGATATTTTAACATATTACAGCTGAAAATTCAAAGGAAAAAACGGGAAAAATTATGGCGGACACTTCTAACCTCGACTTTATATACGGCCCTATAAAGGAAAAATTCAAGGAAACAATTTCGCATATCAATTTTCTGACCTATATCGACAAGCTTATACCCGTCGAAATAGACGGGCGCTATATCGTGCTTGAAACGCTTACCGAAAATTTCGCGCAGTATATCACCAAAAATCTTTCCGACAAGATGCGCGACGCCATAATAAACGCAAACGTCGGCGTCTCCGACTTCCGCCTAATCGTAAAGGGCGCGGCGGGCTACGCATACGACTCCTCGCCCGAGGTAGCCGCCGCATGCGTTCCCTCCAACCTCAACAAAAAATTCACGTTTGACAGCTTCGTCGCGGGCAACAACCTGTTCGCTTTCAAGGCGGCCAAGGACGTTGCGGACGACCCCGCCGGCACTTATAATCCGCTGTTCATATACGGCGGAACGGGTCTCGGCAAGACCCACCTCGTACAGGCCATTGCCAACCAGACCACCGAACAGCGCCCCGCCCTCAAAGTAATTTACGCCACCTGCGAACAGTTTGTGAACGAGATTATCGACACTATGTTCACGGCCAAGGGCCCCGACGGCAGGGAGCGCGGCAACAAATTGAGACAGCACTACCGCACGGCGGACATACTCATTATCGACGATATTCAGTTTATCGCGGGCAAAAAGGCCGTTCAGGAAGAGTTCTTCCACACCTTCAACGAGCTCGTCTCCCGCGGGAAGCAGATAGTTATTACGAGCGACCAGCCCCCTATGGAACTGACGGCGCTCGAAGAGCGCCTGAGAACCCGCTTTTCGGGCGGTCTCGTCGTCGATATGCTTCCCCCCAACTTCGAAACGAAGATTGCCATACTCAAGAAAAAGGCGTTCGAAAAGAAATGCGTCGTGCCAGACGACGTACTGTCGTTTTTGGCTCAGGATTCGGGCGACGACGTGAGAACGCTCGAGGGCAGGCTCACCAAGGTCGTGTTCGCAAGCAAGCTGCACGAGGCGCCCATTACCATTTCTTTGGCCAGAAGCGCGTTGAACGAGGCCGTCAGCGAGGGCGGCTCGGAGGAGATTACCCCTGCGGGAATAATAAGCGCCGTTACGTCTTTTTACAACGTCACCAAGGAAGAGCTCGTCGGCAAGTGCAAGAAAAAGGAGCTCGTCCTGCCGAGACAAATCTGTTGCTACCTTATGTGCGAGCTTATCTCCCTCCCCTTAATGTCCATAGGCAAGGAGCTGGGCGATAGAAACCATACGACGATACTTTACTCCCGCGACAAGATAGAGAGTATGGTTGCCGTGAACGACAAGCTTGCAAAAGACATAGACGATATCAAAAACATAATACTTAAAAAATAATTTTCAACGCCCGAGCTTCGGGCGTAAACTTTACCATGAAAGAATTCGATTTAGGCGAATACGGCGCGGCGGTCGTAGGCGCGGGGCACGCGGGCTGCGAGGCGGCGCTGGCGCTTGCCAGAACGGGAATTTCCTGCGCGCTTTTAACCCTCAATTTAGACAGCATAGCCTTTATGGCCTGCAACCCCTCGGTGGGCGGTACCGCCAAGGGGCATTTGGTGCGCGAAATAGACGCGCTCGGCGGCGAGATGGGAATAAACGCGGATATGACCGCGCTGCAAATTAAAATGCTTAACGTGGGCAAGGGCGCCGCCGTCCAATCCCTGCGCTGCCAATCGGACAAGAACGCCTACCACGCGCGAATGAAGCGCGTCTTGGAGGAAACCGATAACCTGCGCATAATACAGGGCGAGGTAGCGGAAATACTCACCCGTGACGGCGCGGTTACGGGGCTTAAAACGACCTACGGCGGCGTGATTAAGTGCCGCGCCGTAGTGCTCGCGACGGGCGTATATTTAAACGCGCAGACCATAACCGGCGACGTCGTGCGCAGAAGCGGGCCGAACGGCTTTTCACCCGCCGACGCTTTAACCGACAACCTCATAAAGCTCGGCTTTAAGGTGCGGCGGTTTAAGACGGGCACGCCCGCACGGGTGGACTTCCGTACCGTAGACGCCTCCAAGCTTTCCGTTCAATACGGCGAGGAAAACGTGGGGCCGTTCTCCTTTATCTCTAAGCGCCCGCCCGAAAACAAGTTGCCCTGCTATTTGGGCTACACCAACCCGAAAACTCACGGAATTATTTTGGAGAACCTCGGCCGCTCCCCCCTCTATAACGGCACGATAGAATCGACGGGGCCGCGCTACTGCCCGTCTATAGAAACCAAGGTCGTGCGCTTTTCGGACAAGGAACGCCACCAGATTTTCATCGAGCCCGAGGGCGAAAACACTCACGAGGCATACGTTCAGGGAATGTCCTCCTCCCTTCCGCACGATATTCAGATAGAGATGTACCGCTCGGTCGCGGGGTTGGAAAAGGTCGATATCATGCGCTTCGCGTACGCCATAGAATACGACTGCATAGACACGCTGGACGTCTACCCCACTCTTGAATTCAAAAAGGTCAAGGGGCTGTATACGGCGGGTCAGATTAACGGCACCTCGGGCTACGAGGAGGCGGCCGCGCAGGGACTTATGGCGGGGCTGAACGCAAGCTTAAAGCTCAGGGGTATGCCCCCTCTCGTGCTGGGCAGGAACGAGGCGTATATAGGCGTTCTTATAGACGATCTCGTGACCAAGGGAACCGAGGAGCCGTACAGAATGATGACCTCGCGCGCGGAATACAGAATAGAGCTGCGGCAGGACAACGCCGATTTCCGCCTCACGCAAAAGGGGCGCGACTGCGGTCTGGTAACAGACGAAAGATACGAAATTTACCTGAAGCGGAAAGCGGACTACGAGAGCGCCTTGAACGCTCTGCGTAGCACCGTCTTTTCCCCGTCCGAAACGGAGAAGCTTTTGACAAGGTACGGCTTCGGGAGAGCGGCGGGCGCGCTGAGCTACGCCGACCTGATTAAGCGCGGCATACCCCTTGCCGAATCGGAAGAAGCGCTCGGCGGCTTGGACTACGGGAGAAGCGTCAAGGAGTCGGCGGAAATTTTCGTGCGGTACGAGGGCTACTTAAAGAAAAACGAGGAGCTTATCGCCCGCGCCAAAAAGTCCGGGGACAAGGTCCTCCCCGCCGATATCGACTATCTCAAAATCGAAGGGCTGCGGCTGGAGGCAAGGGAGAAGCTGGACAAAATCAAGCCGCTCTCGCTTGGTCAGGCTTCGAGGATTTCGGGAGTAAACCCCGCCGATATCGCCGTTTTGACGGTATGGCTGGCCCTGAACAGAAAATAATGAACGGCGCGCCCGCTTACGCGGGCGCGCCTAATTTATTAAATAATACATAATATTCCATTCTTATATAAATTTCGCCGCCGTCCGCATTATATAATGCGGTTATGCGCATTAAGATAAATTTGAAGAGCGTGCTCTTTTACATTGCATACGCGTTGGCCTGCGTAGCTTTAAACAGCGTCGTTTCGGGAATACCGTTTTCGTTCGGCCTGTGTTTTTCCATGCTCATATGCGGCACGAACATTGTCGCCACTCCCATACTTTTCGTGCTCTCGTCCATAATAAGCCTCGATTGGATTACCGTGCTGCTGTCGCTGTTCGAGGGCGCTTTTTCTGCGATAATCACCCTGCTTTACAGGCGCACCCGCAAAAAGATACGCGCGGAGGCGGCCGCCTACGTTTTGATTGCCCTCGCCCCCTACATAGCCTTTGCGCAATGGACGGGCATCGAGACGTTGCAATTCACAAGCAATCACTACGTAATGAAGGGCATCGCGGCGCTTGCGGTGCTTACGTTTACATTCTTCGCTTTCCGCGGCGTACACTCTTTGATTTACAGGCTGTTCAGGTGCAAGCTTAGGGCGGACGAGCTCCTATGCATAGCCGTCCTTTTCGCCGTGACGGGAACGGGCGTCAGAAACCTTGTGGGCGAATACGCATACATATGTATCGGCGCGGGCATAGTCGCCTTTGCCGCACGGCTCTACAGAAGCCCGAAAGCTATAATAGTCGCGGTCGTCACCGCCGCGCCCGCCGCAATAGTACAGTTGAATCTCGCCCACGTAACGGCGTTCGTGCTCCTCTCGCTGTTCGCCCTTTTGTTCTGCGAGCTGTACAGCGGCGCCCCGTCCTTCGCCTGCGTTGCCGGCGGCGCTCTCTATCTTTTCACGGTAAATCTGTATTATTCCGGCGCGACGGCCGCCGTGCTCTACTCCCTCCTGCTCGTCGCCTGCTGTATCGCCGCCGCACTGCCGCCCGAAAAAAAAGTGGCCGCCCTGCGCGATATGCTGGAAGTAAAACGGGCTCTGCCGCGCACCGAGGAGGAAATTTACAAGGAGTTCGTGGCCGAACGCCTGTACAGAATGAGCGAGGTATTCCGCGAAATAGAGGGCGCGTTCAACGCGCTTGACGACGGCCCCGACGACAAGTCGATGAAAAAGCGTATGCTCGAAGAGGTTAAGGAGGGTATGTGCGCGGATTGCAAGAGAAAGAGCGTCTGCGCGGACACCAAGGTTTACCGCGGCTTTTACTCCCTCGTCGAAGCGGGTTGCATAAAGGGCAAGGTGAGCCTCGTCGATTTGACGCCCGATATCACCCAAAACTGCATAGACGCGACCGCGCTCATAGAGAGGGTCAACAGACTGCTGTACGAGTACCGTAAGGCGACGCTGGAGGCCGAAAACGCGCGCAGCGGCAGGAGACTTCTGGCAGGTCAGGCAAGGGGCGTGGCCGAAGTTTTAAAGTGTCGGGCAACCGAATTCTGCCGTACGGGCGAGGATTTTTCCGCGCAGGAAAAGAAGCTGAAAAACGAGCTTGTAAGCAGCGGCATTTCCTGCCCCGAGCTGACGATAAGGGGCGACGGAGCAAGCGAGATATTAGCCGCCGTAATCGACTGTAAAAACCCCGCGCCCGTAAAAAATTGCATCGAACGCACCCTCGGCGGAAAGGTTATGTTAAAGGACAAGCAGGCGACGGACGCACGCAAATGCGTATACGTATTCGTACGGCCGCCCAAATACGACGCGGCGTTCGGCGTGGCCTTTAAAATCAAGGACGGCGAGAGCGTATCGGGCGACACCCACTCGGTAATAAAAATCAACGAGCACGCCTTTTTAATGGCCCTTTCCGACGGTATGGGAAGCGGCGAATATGCGCGCAAGGTTTCCGCCACGGCCATTTCTCTGATCGAGGCGTTCTACCGTTCCGAGATGCCCACCGACATAGTTTTAGACACAATTAACAAGCTTTTGTGCTTTAACCGCGACGAGCGTTTTACCTGCATCGACGCCGCGGCGATAGACCTTAACACCCTCACCGCCTCGTTTATAAAGATCGGCGCGCCCGTTGCGATGATTGTGCGAAAGGGAGAAATAAAAATTCTGGAAAGCCATTCCCTCCCGCTCGGCATACTCGATAATCTGCACCCCTCCACCACCAAGGAACAGCTTAAAAAGGACGATATCGTAGTGTTTATGAGCGACGGCGTAACCTCGGCGTTCGGCAATATAACCGAGCTGTACGACTACGTACAGACCTTAAAGCCGTTAAACCCGCAGAGCCTCGCCGAAAAGATTTTAAAGGCCGCCGGGGAGCGCGTTTTGGGCGTACCCGACGATATGACCGTGCTGTGTGTGAGAATATTTCAAAAATAACGCGTAGAGCGTTGCCTTTTTTATGCGGTCAT
>CAZELQ010000019.1:0-2315 GCA_964513195.1 uncultured Clostridia bacterium
GGTCATCCCGAGCTTGCCGAGGGATCCCACGAACGAAGTCCGTACCACTTCGTATTATGGGATTCTTCAGCTCCGCTCCGCTTTCGCTCCGCTCCGTTCAGAATGACCGTTTACAGGTCATCCCGAGCTTGCCGAAGAAAACGCCTGCCGTATTGAACACGTAATTTCCGACGAGCTGTTCGAAGTGCTTAAAAGCTTTGCGAAAAACGGTTAGAACGGACGGCGAATAATTTTCCGCCGCGTGCCCATACTTCTTGTATGGGTAAGAAAAACAGCAGAAAGATAATCGACGAAATAGTCGACGGCACGATAAGCGCCACCGAATGTACGGGAGCGCTTCAACAAATCAACCTCGACCCCAAAGAGGTCGCGCGTTTCCACGCGATATTTACCGGCGAGGAATAATACCCGTGAAAAAATAAAACTACGCGCTTACACGCGTAGTTTTTTATTGTATCATTATTTTTATTTGATAATACCGCTCCTCACGAAAAAGCTGTTTTTTCTGTCCTTTAATTGCTTGCCGGCGCCGACGACCGTCTTAGTCTTTTCCCTGCCGCGGACGCTGTCCTTTATAATCACGCTCTTTGCGCCGTGTACGAAATAATAATCGTAAATATATCTCTTGGCGGCGGAAACTATGGAGGAGCATACTCCCGTGTACGACTTGACGGGGGAGAGGTCGAACTGCGCAACCTTGCCGTTCTCCTCGCGTATCACCGTAAGCTTGTCGCCCGCCAGCATCATGGAAAGGGTGGAGTATTCGCCCTCAAGTATGCCGTCGGCGGACTCGTAGCCCTCGGCAACGTACTTGTAAATCGTGCGCATATAGGGGCGGTGCATTACGTATTCGAGCACGAATATGGCGAGCATACAGGCGACTATCACGCAGAGCAATACCAGAAACAGCGTTTCGGCCCAAGTCATACCCTTGGACTTGGGTATGGTGACCGCCGCCCATATGGCGAGCGCCGCGCAGCCTATAGTAAACGCGGCCATAATCAAGCTCGTAAATAACGACGCGCGCCTTAGTCTTTTAAAGGTTGCCTGCAGTTCGGGCGAAGATAGGTCAATCATTTTATAAGCCCCTTTTTAAGGAAATAATTTGCGGCGTTTTCCGTAACGGCCGCGCCGCTATCGACGAGCGTATAGGTATTCCTTTTTTTGCCCGTGTCGTCGTTCACCGTTACGGTGCGGTAACCGCCCGTCTTGCAATTAACCCCGTAATATGCCTCAAGAAAAGCCAAAACGTTTTCGCCGACGGAAGAATAGACGGAGGAGGAGGGTTTGAGCGCCGAAAGGTCGAAAACGAGTCTGCCCGTCTCCGTGTTTAGCCCGCGCGCGCCGCTTATTTTAATCTCTTTCAAAAAGCCGACCCGCGCTATTTGTAAGGAATTGCCGTCGTAGCTTGCCGTAAGCTCCACGACTTTTGCGCCCGTAAGCAGCTCCTCGTCCGCATAAAAGGCGTTTGAAATCGTGCGGCATATCCCGTATTTCAACCGTGCGCCGACGTTTTTGGCGTACAGAACGTTGAACAGCACGAGCGCGCAAGCCCCCGCGCCGAACAGACATAGCATGGTTATAAAAAGCCACATATACTTGTCCGTATAGCGCGACAGCGCCGCAGCGGCCAATGCGAAGATAAATTCGCCCAAAATCAGCGATAAATTTACCGTATTGCAGTCGCTTTTGCGCTTTATCAGCGGTTTTATTTCCGCCGAAGCAAAATCAATCATCGCCGCCCTCCTTTAAAAAGCGGAGCCCGTCCGCCGATAGAGCGTATAATATCGTTTTGATATTATTATGATAACGCAAGCGAAAGCGGCCGTCAAGGAAAAAATTTACAAAAAAAGGCAACGCGCAAAAAACGCGTTGCCTAATTTAAGTCATCTTAAGTTATCTTGCGCAGGCAAGCGATACGTATGCGAGAGGTGAAACGCCAATCGCATTTTCGCAATCGTCAAGCTCGGCAATCTTTTCATAAAAGTCAAGCATAGTAGACCTCCTCTTAAATAAATTTTTTCCTGCTTATCATATCGTCGGAGGACGTTTTTCTGCGCCCCTCCGATTTCGCAAGCAGTATAACACGAAAAAAAATGTCAGTCAATAACATTTTAAAAAGATTTTAAAATTTTTTAATTGTTAGTTAGTAACATATTTATATGGTAACGCCGATAAAAAATGTTAATTATTTTGTTTATGAGTACAATTTTGTTGTATTTTTTCACTTTCCACAAATTTTAACAAAAATTTTAACAGGAAAAGCCGCCCCTCGGCAAGCGGCGCGGGAGCGGCTGAAATTTCGTTTATATCGG
>CAZELQ010000019.1:2415-7678 GCA_964513195.1 uncultured Clostridia bacterium
CGGGCGGAATTACTTTTCCTGTAAGTCAAGGTACTCCGCGGGGTCGACGCATTCGCCATCCTTTAAAACTTCGAAGTGAAGGTGCGCGCCCAGCTTGAATTCGGCGCCGTTTGGCTCGGCTACGGTGCCAATCGCCTCGCCGCGCTTAACGGTGTCGCCCTCTTTAAGGCCCTCTTTTGCTTCAATGTAGGTGTAAACCGTCTTTAACCCGTTGTCGTGCGCAATTACTACCTTGGTGCCGTCCAGCTGGTCGCCTACTACGAGGCTCTCCACCGTGCCGTCAAGGGTAGCCATAACCGTGGTACCTGCGGTCGCCGCGATGTCTAAACCGGTGTGGAAGTGCCAATGTCCCAAGGTCACGTCTTGACCGAACTCGAACACGTTAACTACGTCCATCGTTTCCAAGGGGCATACGAAAGTGGTGGTCGACGTGGTGGGCTTTTTGTCGTCGTCGCCGCTGTTTCCGTCGTCGTCGGGGTCGGCTGTATTATCGTTCCCGTCGTCCTTGCCCGTATTACCCGTATTGCCCGTATTGCCCGTATCGGTTATGGGGTCGTCACCGCGGTCAAGTGTAATGTCGGAGCGGAACCAATTGTTTGCCGCAAATACTATGGTTACGGTAATTGCCGCAATCACCAATATGCAGGCAGCCAAAATAAGATATCTCGTTAAAAGTTTTCTTTTGTGTGACTTGTTTTCTTCGCTCATATTTTTTTACTCCTTAAAATAATTTTCAAATCAGGTAACTCAATTATTGCCAACCGCCGCGCGGTTATACGGTCGGTCTTAAATATTTTTTAATAGCCGCCGAAGATTATGGGCGACGCCACCGTCACGCCATCCGCTTTGACGCAGACGTGCAGGTTTATCTCCTTTCCGTAGAGGTTGACCGAGTAAGGCAGTGGCGCGCTGCAATAGTAGTTGACGCTGTCGTCCAATTCCTCGGTAAAGAGCACCTCGCCGCCGATCTCTTCTAAAAAGCCGTTCAGGTCGAGAGATGGGTAGGTCGCGCTCTCACCGCACACGTTTTTAATAAATAGTCGCGTGCCTGCGGCGGAGCAACGGTCTGCGGTAACGACGCGGCAGCATTTAGAGGTGTCGCCCAAATAGAACGAGTAGCTATCGCCCCCGCTGAACAGCAGTCTGTCGGGCAGAACGACGAGACAGGAGAGGAGTACGGCTGCGGCTAAAAGACAAAATAAGGTAATTAACGTAACCTTGATTTTCCGCATAAAAAAATCCCTCCCGTTCATCTTGCGGAAAGGATTATTGACATATTTTTAAATTTTAAACGCAACGCTTATTCTTGACCTATTTAATTACAAATAATCAACCCTTTAATTTTTCCACGGCCGTCTGATTTGCTGTTAATCATACGGCTTGCTTCAACTTTTTTAATTTTATACGATTTATATAAATCCTCAAAAAAAGTATCTTCTGAATTGATATTTTGCGGATCGGAATTGCTTAAAACTATTTTTGCCCCCGTTTCGTTTATTTCGTCAATGAAATGAGCAAGCCTTATCTGTTCGTTGTCGTCAAAGGCGTCGGTAGTGTATGAAGTAAATCCCGAAGTTGCGGAAATCGGTCTGTAAGGGGGGTCGAAATAGACGAAAGTATTCCCGTCGATAAATTCCTTAGACAGCGTATAATCGCCGCAAACTATTTCTACGTTTCGTAGCGCTTTCGAAACGTTTCTCAAATTTTGTTCGTCGCAGACGGTAGGGTTTTTATATTTGCCCATCGGAACGTTGAACTGTCCGCTTCTGTTCACGCGGTATAACCCGTTAAAGCAGGTCTTATTTATAAAGATAAATAAAGCGGCTTTTTCTATTGCGGTATTCTCACTTAGTTCAAGGCTGTTAAATTTATTTCTTGCCGAATAATAAAAATATTTTCGGCCATTCTCATCCATCGGCAAAAACGACAGTTGCATTTCGGACAATCTCGTTATGAGTAAATCGACGTTATTTTGAATAACGCTATAAGCGTTTATGAGTTCGGCGTTCGTATCGCTAATATATATCTGCCGGAATTCGGCTTTCGGCAATAAATTAAAGAGGAGTGCGCCTCCGCCGACCATTGGTTCACAATATTTTGTAATAATTTTTTCATCGCCTACGGGTAACGTTTTTTCAAGCTCGCTAATAAGCTGTCCTTTTCCGCCTACCCATTTAACAAACGGTTTTAAGACGAGGCGATTTACGTTTTCGTATCTTATAGTCCGTTTATCGATTGGCTTTTCTGCATTGCTCGGAATAATCCACATTTTGCCGACCATCATAGCGCCGTCAATTCTTTTTTCGCTACAAAGAACGGAAACGCGGCGCTGCGAAATGTTCCACTTTTCGGCCGCTTCTTTTGCAGAGATATAATTCAACATAAACAACCCCTTATATTATAAAGAAATTTTATTCCAAATCACGAACAAAAGCAAGCGAATTCTTTTCGAAATTAAAATTTTTGTAGTGGATTTTGCGAAATTTTCGGGAAATTTCTTGACGGTGTGTTTGCGGTAAAATATAATGAGCTAAACCGATTTTGCAAAGAAAAAATCGAATTTTGCTCGGTCGTATCGGGGAAATAACACGAATGAAAAGGGTAACGAAGGTGCTGTACGCCTTCATTTTCGTTTGCGCAACCTGCGCAGGCTTGGCGTGGGTTTGCGGCTGTAAGAAAGAACATCAACACGTTTGGTCGGAAGAATTTAAGGTTATAGAAGGCACCGACATACATGCAAAGGTTTGCGACTGCGGCGAATACGTAGACGGTCACGTCGCGGAGTGGAGCGGCGATGACGACGACACCTGCAACCACGAAGGGTGCGGCGTGACGAGGGAGTTGCCGTCCGAGAAAATAATAACCGTAACAGCGGCTGCCGACTTTGTCGTCAGGGGCGAAACGCTTCAGCTTACGGCGTCTGAAACCGACGTCGTCTGGTCCGTTCCCGATGGCATGGTCGGCGTTTTTATAAGCGAAAGCGGCCTTTTGACGGTTGGGGCCGACGCGGAAGTAGGTTCGGTGGAAGTCACCGCCTCGAAAGACGGGTTTGTTTCGGGCGTCTTTACCGTCGCGATAGACGGCAGCTTGGCGCCGCCCGACGGCGGGCTTGACGTCTTCGTGGCCGGCGTCTATGCGGACGGGCTGTTCAACATACTCGAAATAAAGAGCGCTTCCGCCGTCTGCGTGAACGGAACCGACTACGCGTTAGGCGCGGTAACGGACGGCACGGCTACGCTTACGGCGGGCGACGTCTCGGGTACGATTAAGAAAATCGGGTCGGACGGCGGGTATAAATACGTCGTCGATATACGCGGGGTCTTAAATTCGACCTTCTCGCCGTTTGAGGTGTACGACTTGCAAACGTCTGATTTCGTCGGCGTATACTTGGCTTCCGACGGCATAATAGAGAATATCGGCGGTACTTATTACGAGTACGGCCGATTTATTTTTTTCGCCGACGGAACGGCGGTTATCGGTCGGGTGGAGGTCGAGGACGGGAGCGGCGCAATAAAGCAAGGCGCAAGCGAGGTATTATTCGTCGCCGGTACGAGCGCGTCCGCGGTAAATAACAATATTCTGGAAATCGGTGACGGCTGGCGTATCGTCGGTCTCGCCGAAGACGCGGGCAGCGTTAGCGTCGTACACTATGCCGGCGGAGGGGAAAGCGCCGTGCGCGGCGAGTACGAAAAATCGGACGAAAGCGTTACGACCCCCGCTAATCTGCCCATATCGGCGGGCGAAAGGTTCACGGGCGAAAAACTTAACGCGGGTTGCGGCGCCGCCGGCGGTTACTATCTCGGCCCGGAAGGAAATCCGCTCTACGTCATAAGCGGCAATGCGGCCGACGGCTATCTCGTGTCGTCCGCACCCGACGGCGTAATCGTCAACTATATCTTTAAATTTTACACGGTATTGGGCGTAAAACAAATAAAGGTATTCCGCCCCGACGGCGTCGCCTTGGTCGATACGCTTATTTCGGAGTGCGTTGAGGCGGACGACCGCGAATATATTTCGATGACAGACGGTTCGGTCACATTGAATTTTTCTTCGCCGGACGGCAAGTGGGTAAAGACCGCCGTAGCCTCTGCAGGCGAATACGTGGTTTCCGCAGAGACCGTAAACGTTTTCGAAGACGAGGGCGTCACTTTAACCGTCGACGGCACGCGGTACGGGTACGTTTACGACGGGGAGAATTGGTCGGTTGCCGAGGGCGGACTTGTCTTTATTTGCGACCTGTGGGCGGGCGCCGAGGTCAAAATGGAGATTGCGTGTCCCGACGCGGAGCTTTGCGCGGAGTTGGGCGGCGTGGCCGTGCGCATAGAAACGCGGGATGAATACGACCGCAGAAAGGCTTTTGAAAACACGCTCCCCGATTTCGGCGAGGAACGTTCGGGCGCCTATTACGGAGCGAGCGGCGGTAGCGTAAATGAGATTGTTATCGGGGCAGACGGCGTCACGTATAACCAAACCGCCCTTGAATTTATAGTAAACAAAAACGGCAATCTCTATTTTCGTTACGGCGGCGGCATTCTGGCGTTCGGCTTCGGGCAGGACGGCACGCTGTCCGTAAACGACGGCGTTTCCGCCGACGGCTATACGGCGTATAAGGAGGTCGTCTGGCAGGGCTTCGGCGAGGAAAGGCAGGGCAGCTATTCGTTTTTAACCGACGTCACCGTCGACGGCGAGCCCGCCAATCTCTGCATATTGTTCAAAGTCGGCGCCTATTCCTTGGAATACGACCTCACGCTAAGCGGCGAAGGACAAGCGGAGAATTGGCAGCTTATCCTGATAGGGCTGGATGAGGGCGTCTATACGTTTATGAACGCTTACGGCAAAAAAATCGTCTTTCGTTTCGACGGCGATGAAATAGAAGTGTCGTCGGACGGAATCCAGCAATTAGCGCCCGCATATACCGCCGCCAAGGACGATAAGACCGCAGACGAACCCGTTTATCTTTCTGTCGGCGCCGAGAATACAATCACCGCAAGCGGCGAATACGTGCTCGTCTGCGATAAGGCGTGCACGGTCGTGTTTACGTTCGACGAGAACGATCTCACGGTCGGGGCGGGTTCGTCGGTCATACACAGCGGCGGCACCTTGGAGCTGGGCGAAGGGGAGCAAGCGGAGCTTGAGTTGACGTTGAGCGGCGGCGTGACGGACGCGGTCTTGAATATTTCGGAGTATAACGGCGAAGCCGAAGAGGAGAACGTCGTCGAAGATTATGGCGAATTGACCTTGGGCAACAACGTGATTTACTACG
>CAZELQ010000019.1:7778-15693 GCA_964513195.1 uncultured Clostridia bacterium
CTATATTTAACCGCGGGCGCAGGAGTGGATACGGGCACGTACATACTTACCTTTTCCAACGTGGCGGACTTAACCTTAGTCGTTAACGGCAAAGAAAAAGACGTGTACGACGAAATAACGCTGGCGGCTATCAACGATTACGCCGAAATCTCTTTCTCCTTCGAGGATCCTTCGCAACCCGTAAAAATAAAAGTGGAAAAAATAAATTGAAAATGCGGCGGTTATTTACAACCGCCGCACGTTTTGCAGTTACCGCCGCATTTTTTAGCGGGCTTTCCCGTAGAGGTATATATTTCCCCGCAGTAGTCGCGCACGGCAGGCGCGCCGCAAGCGGGGCATTTTACTTGGTCGTCGTATTTTTTAACCAGCTCGTCGAAAGTTTTCGAGCAACGCGGGCATTTGTACTGTAAAAGCGGCATCGTTATTTCCTCTTTTTGTTCTTTTTCGGGCGTTTCCTCTTAAGTGATTTCAAAGGGTTGACCCTGAGCATAACTACGGCGACGCAAATCGTAATAAACAGCGCCGTACCGACGACGATATAGAACCACCCCTTCCAGGTAGTGCCGCTCGAAACGTCGAAGGGTACGGGCATATTCATACCCCAGAACCCCGCAATCATCGTGGGTATTGCCAGCAGAATGGTTATGATGGTCAGCTTTTTCATCGAATCGTTCGCGTTATTGGAAATTACCGAGCCGTAGGCGTCCATCGAAACGGTGAGAGTGTCTTTATAAATTTTACACATCTCGATTGCCTGATTGCACTCTATTACCAAATCGTCGTAGACGTCCTGATGCTCTTCCGATTTGACTATTTCCTCCACCCTGTGCAGCTTGTCGTGCACGCGGGCGTTGGAGTTCAAAGAGGTGGAGAAGTAGACCAGCGAATTTTCCAGCTCCAAAAGCTGTAATATGTCGTCGTTTTTCAGCTTGTTGCCCAGCTCCGCCTGAACGCGTTGGCTCTTGCGGTCAATCTGTTTAAGGCAGTACAAAAAGCGTTTGGCGTTTCCGAGAAGAAAGTTTAAGATAAAGCTTTTGGGGTCGGTGCAGTCGACGCGCGTCCTGCCCGTAATGAAGTCCTTTAATACGGGATTGCCTTTGAGGCATACCGTCATTATGCATTTATCGTTGTGTATCAGCGCGAGGGGCAAGGTGGAGTAGGTGTCGCCCGCCTCGCTCTCTTCGATAACGGGGCAGTCCACAATGTAGAGGTAGCAGCCCTCGTCGAATTCGGTACGCGCCATTTCCTCTTCGTCCAGTGCGGCCTTAATCATATCTTCGGGTATTCCCGACAGCGCGCAAGCCGTAGCCGCCTCTTCGTCGGTGGGGCTAATCATATCGACCCAGCAGAGCGGTTCGAATCCGTCGCTCTGCGCGAGAGCCCTGTCTCCGCCGTTCAAAAAGTACTTTACCATATTTCACCTCAAAAAAACCGTGCGGAAAAAGTCACTTCCGCACGGCTATGTATAAAGGCGTTTTCTGCTTGCGTACAAAAGTGATTGCTCTATTTTTCCCTCTTAGATGGATGACTGTCCATATTAGTTCCTTTCACGTCAATTCGTCGGGAATCGCAATTCCCTAATAACAGTATAGACTAATCGGCGGAATTTTGCAACAAAATTCCGCCGGTTTTTTTTGCGTTAAATTACTACCTTGCCGTCGATGTAGCTGTTGAAAATTCCCTCGACGTCGTACAGCTTTGCGAAGTGAGATATCAGCTCGGGCGGCGTCGCAATCTTAAAGCAGTTAGCGTCGAAATAGCTTTCCAGCGCCGCAAAGAATTTCTTGTCGCCCATTGCCTGACGCACGCTTTCGAACATCAGAAGCCCCTTGTTGTAGGCCACGTTTATGTATTCGTAGTCGCTCGCGTATTCGCCCAAGCTCCTCGTCATTTCGGTGTCGGCCTTGCCGAAAATCTGGTTGTAGACCGAATAGTACGCCCTGTACGACTTTATCGCCGTGCCGAGCATGCCCGTTCTCGTAAAGCCATAGTCGGGGTGCTTTTCGAAAAAGCACAGGCCTGAGTATTCTGCCAGTCCCTCGTCCATAAACGCGCAGTTAAGCTGGTCGCTGCCCACCATCGCGTACCACCACTGGTGCGCGTTTTCGTGCACCACCGTGTAAACGCCGTCGGCTTCCTCCAGCGTACTGTTAATCATTGTGAGGGCGGGGTATTCCATTCCGCTTACTGCAAGCGGGGTCAAAACTATCGAAAGGGTGGGGTAGGCGTATTGTCCGAATTGGCCGTTGAAGTAGGTCAGACTCTCGCACGCCGCCTTCATCTGCTTTTCGGGCGCGGTATCTCCGATATAGTACATTTTGACCGCCGTGCCGTCGACCGTCTGCTCCGACACCTTGAATTCAGTGGAGAGAACGCATGCGAAATCCCTCGCATTGTTCAGTTGATAGGAGTAGGTAATCTTGCTTCCCTCGCTCTTTTTTTCCACCTCTTTACCGCTCGTCGCCGCCACATATTCCTTGGGCAACGTAAGTTTTACGTCGTAATCGGCACATTCGGAAACGAACGGGTCCCCGCAGGAGTAGTAGGGCGCCTCCACGAAGCCCTCCTCGTTATAGGCGCACAGGGCGGGGTAGAAGTTTCCGAGGTTTACCGTCGTTTCCGTTACGCCCGTTCTGTGGTTTATTTTGGCAAGATTCAGGGTATAGTTAACCGTCACCGTACAGCTCTCGTCGGGGTATAACGGCCCGCCGAGGGTCACCTTTAAAATGTTTTCGTCCTCGCCGCATATCTCCCATTCGGCGCAGCCCTCAACCTTTTCCACGGTTTCCCCGCCGTAGCTAACGCCGTCGTAGTACGCCTTGGATGCCGCCGCGTCGTTTACGGGCTTGTATTTAGCCCCCTCGCGGTAGGCGTTGCCCCACAGATTGAAGCTGAGCGCGTCAATTTCGTTATCGGTGTCGTTGCAATAGGTGAAGGTCATTTCGCCGCGCAAGGCGGAGGCGGAAGGGTCGTATTCGCATTCCAGCTGATAGTGCGTTTTCTTTTCGGTTTTGCCGCTGCAAGCCGCGGCAGGCAGGGCGGCGAGCGATAAGGCTGCCGCCGCAAAAATCGCTATATATTTCTTCATACCTCTAAGTTATGTTTGCTCCCGCGTTAATAGAACTTTTTAAGGCGCGGAAAAATAATATGTAAGGTATATGAAAATCTGTGTGATAACGGACAGGAAGAAGGACGCGGGCATACGCCTCCCCGCGTGCGATTTGGCCGTTTTCGGCTTTAACGCGTTCGGCGAGGTCAATTACGAAAGCGAGCTGGCGGGTAAGAGCGATAAATTGGAAAAGCTCGCCCGTCTTTCCGGCTCGGCTCACTGCGGCGTGCTCTGCGGCTGCATAACGGACAGCAGAGGCCTGCTCCGTAAGTCGGTAGCCGTCGCGGGCGGCGGGAAGCTCCTCGGCATCTCCGATATGCTCAACGTTTTGGACGACGAAAAATATAAGAGCGGCGCCAACCTCGGCGTCTATCAGCTCGGCGTCTGTAAGGTGGGACTGTGCATAGACGGCGACCTGTATTTTCCCGAGCTTGTAAAATCCCTCGCGCTGTGCGGCTGTAACCTCGTGGCCGTACATACCGAAGACGTAAGCGACGGCGTTGCGCCCCTTCTCATCAGGGCGTATTCCTATCTTTACGGTATGCCGTTCGTGCTGAGCGGAGGCGGGGTGGCCTACTTTGCCGACGTTACGGGCGTGGTCGCTTGCTCCAACCAACAAGTCGCCGTTTTCGAAACCACATTTAAGAACAGCTACCGCGTGGTCACTTCCAGAAGGCGGGGAATACTCTGCGACGGCGCCGCCGATTACTGAATTGCCGCTAATTGTCGGCTGAAATTTGCGAAATAGCCCCTAAAGGGGCTTGTCTTTTGCTTTTTGCTATTGTATAATATATTGGTAATAATAGGCTTAAGAGGTGCGCGATGTACAGCATGACCGGTTACGGCAGGGGAGAATATAAGCAGGACGGTATAGAGTTGACCGCGGAAATAAAGTCGGTCAACAACCGTTATCTCGACGTTTCGGTCAAGTCCCCCAAAATTTTTCTCGCGTACGAGGAGGCGTTGCGCTCGCTGGTCCGCGACAAGCTTACCCGCGGCCACGCCGACCTATATATTTCCTATACCGACAAGCGGGAAAAGGAAAAGAGTTTGTACGTCGATATGGACGCGGCCCGCGCATACGCGGACAGCGCCGGAAAGCTGTCGGCCGCGTTTCCGCAGCTCAAAAACGATTTTACGCTTACCTCGCTTATACGTCAGGGCGACGTTATCAGACAGGAGGAAAGCACCGGCGCAGACGAGGAGCTCGTACAAGCAGTCATGGCCGCGACCTGCACCGCGCTTGATAAGCTGAACGCCATGCGCGAGGCGGAGGGCGCAAAGCTTTCCGGCGATATGCTCTCCCGCGTGGACACGATTGAACGGCTGGTCAAAAAAGTGGCGGAGCGAGCCCCGCTCGTCGCCGAGGACTATAAAAAACGGCTCGCCGAAAAAATCACGGCGTACACCGAGAGCGTCGCGCCCGATATGGGCAGACTGTTAACCGAGGTCGCCGTCTTTGCCGATAAGAGCAACATTGACGAGGAGCTCACCCGTCTCGCCTCGCATATAAGCCAGTTCCGCGAGATTGCAAAGGAGCGGCTGGTGGGGAGAAAGCTCGACTTCCTCGTACAGGAATTCAACCGCGAAACGAATACGATATGTTCCAAATCCAACGATTTGGAAATAACCAAGCTCGGGTTGGAACTGAAAAACGAAATAGAAAAAATACGCGAACAGGTACAGAACGTTGAGTAAGGGCAAGCTTTTGGTTATAAGCGGTCCTTCGGGCGTGGGCAAGGGTACGATAGTCAGGGAGCTTTTGAAGCTCCGCCCCGGGGCGTCGCTCTCGGTTTCCTGCACGACCCGCGCCCCGCGCGAAGGTGAAACGGAGGGGCAGAGTTATTTCTTCCTCACACGCGATAGGTTCCGTCAGCTTATCGAGAGCGGCGGTTTTCTGGAATATTCCGAGCATTTCGGGAACTTTTACGGCACGCCGAAAAGCTTCGTCGAAGAAAAACTCTCCTACGGCGACGTTATTCTCGAAATAGACGTAAACGGCGCGTTAAACGTCAAGGCGGCTATGCCTGAGGCCGTGCTCGTAATGATAGCGCCGCCGGACAAGCAGACCCTTTACGCCCGGCTTCGCGGCAGGGGCACGGAGGGCGAGGACGTAATCGAAAAGCGCATCGCCCGCGCCGACTACGAATTGGCGCAAAGCCCGAAATACGATTTCGTAATAGTAAACGACGACCTTTCCTCGGCCGTCGGACAAGTAAAAAATATTCTCGATTCATAAAGGAGTAAAATAATGATAAACGAACCCGCAGTAGACATTCTGATAGACAAACTCGGCCATGACGGCCAACCTGCCTCCCGCTACGAACTGTGCGTGGTCGTCGCCAAGCGCGCCCGCCAGCTCATAGAGCGTAACTCCGTCAACAACGCCAACGATAATCCCGGTAAGCTCAAGGAAATCGCGCTTGCGTGCGAAGAGATTGCGGACGGCAAAATCAAGTCCGTTAAAGACTGACAAGAGTAACCCGCGCCCGCCCGAATGAGCGGGCGCAACCAATAATAAAAGGCTATGTTCGCGCAAGTAATCGTCGATATCGCCCACTCTCAGGTGGACAAGGTGTTTGAATATTCCTGTCCGCCCGAAACCAAGGTGGGCTGCAGGGTAAAGGTGCCGTTCGGCGGCAGAATAATAGAGGGCTTCGTCATAGGTTTAAGCGAAACCCCGTCCTTTGCCGCGGACAAAATTAAGCCCGTAAAGGAAGTCTACGACGAGCTTCCCGCCCTCGTCCCCGAGTGTTTCCGCCTTATGGAGAGCATAGCCTCGCGTTACCGCGTTTCCAAGGCTGCCTCCCTGCGTCTGTTTCTGCCGTCTGAAATGCGCCTCGGCAAGGTGAGCGAGGCCTTTATCAAGATGATACGCCGTACCGGCGCCGAAGTAAAATTGGGCGGCTCGGCAAAAAAGCAGGCGGAGGCCTTGGCCGAAATCGAAAGGGGAGACTGTGAATTTACCCCCCTTTGCAACAGGTTCGGCCGCGCCGCCGTCAACGCCCTTATCGGGAAGGGTGCGGCGGAGGTCTATAAAATCAGGCGCAACCGCGCGCCTGCGGGCGACTCTGCCGCAGGCGGGGAAAAGACGCTCACCGAGGCCCAGCGCGAAGCGGTGGAATTCATAGAAAATTCTCCCAAGCGCGTGCACCTGATACACGGCGTCACGGGCAGCGGCAAGACGGAAATATATCTGAAAATAATCGCAGACCAGCTCGCAAAGGGTCGTACGGCAATTTTTCTCGTACCCGAAATATCTTTGACGCCGCAGATGCTTTTCCAGCTTCGTTCCCGCTTCGGTCAGGCCGCCGCAATCCTGCACAGCGGACTTTCGGCGGGGGAGAGGTTTGACGAGTGGTGGCGGCTGCGCTCGGGCGAGGCAAAAATAGCGATAGGCGCGCGTTCCGCGGTGTTCGCGCCCGTGGAAAACGTGGGCGCAATCATAATAGACGAGGAGCACGACTCCTCCTACAAATCGGAGACCGCGCCCCGCTATAATACGGCCGATATCGCGCTTATGCGCGCGGAGTACAACGACTGTAAGCTTATTTTAGGCAGCGCCACGCCGTCGGTAGAGAGCTATATCGCGGCAAGCGAGGGAAAATACGGTCTCATAACCTTGACCGAGAGAATAAACGGCAGGCCCATGCCCGAAATAATCATCGCCGATATGCGCAGGGAAGTAAGGCGCGGCAACCCGTCCAACCTTTCGCGCGCCTTGAAAGAGGAGCTTGACGCAACCTTAAAGAGCGGCAATCAGGCCATAATATTTCTCAACCGCAGGGGGTATTCGCAGACGGTGATATGCACCGATTGCGGTTACGTCGCCAAGTGCGAGCACTGCGACGTAAGCCTTACCTACCACAGCGAAGAAAACTGCCTTAAATGCCACTACTGCGGCGCGAAGTACAGAATGTTAAACGCCTGCCCCGAGTGCGGCGGAACGCACCTCAGATATTCGGGCACGGGCACGCAGAGGGTGGTGGCGGAGCTGTCCAAGCTGTTCCCCGATGCGCGCATCATAAGAATGGACAACGACACCGTCTCGGGCAAGGACGGACACTATAAAATTTTAAAGCAGTTCGGCGAGAAGAACGCCGACATACTCGTAGGTACCCAGATGATTGCCAAGGGGCACGACTTTCCCTCGGTTACGCTCGTCGGTATTTTGGACGCCGATATGAGCCTGCATTTTTCCGACTACAGGAGCGGCGAGCGCACCTTCCAGCTCATCACGCAGGTTGCGGGCAGGAGCGGAAGAGCGGGCGACAAGGGCAAGGTAGTGCTCCAGACCTATTCGCCCGAGAATTATATATTGCGCTACGCCGTGCGGTACGACTACGCCGCGTTCTTCGAAAACGAGGTAAAAATGCGCAAGGCGGCGATGTTCCCGCCATATTCGCTCATTTGCCGCATAATGGTGGTGTCGGAGAGCGACGAGGCCGCGCTCGGGGCGCTTAAAAAGGTCTATTTCGCCGTAGAGGAAATAAAAAAAGCGGACGGCGCCGATTTCCTGTTTTTAAACAAAATGCACTCGCCCGTAAAGAAGATACAGAACAAGGTGCGCTATCAGGTGCTTGCAAGGTTGAAAACGGACAAACATTTGCGGGAAATTTACGATATTGCCGCCGAGGCCACCTCTTCAAGCGCGCTGGTCTACGTGGAGGAAAACCCGACTAACTTGTCGTAAAAATCTCGTTCTTGGGGCGAACGATATTTTTACGATTTTTGAGGGCGTTGCCCTCGGCGCACGATAGGTTTAGCCCTCGATTATCAGAAATCGTGCGCCTCACCTACTGAGGC
>CAZELQ010000020.1:0-15675 GCA_964513195.1 uncultured Clostridia bacterium
CACAACGGATGCAGACCGCCCAAGCGCCGCAGAGTATAATCGGAGGTAAATTATAGATATGGCAACTTACAGAGAAGCAAAATGCCGTCTTTGCAGAAGAGAAGGCGGAAAGCTCTTTTTAAAAGGCGATAAATGTTATAACGGCAAGTGCCCGTTTGAAAAGCGCCCCGTGGCCCCCGGCGTACACGGCGCAGGCAGGAAGAAGGTTTCCGAATACGGAAAGCAGCTTCGTGAAAAGCAGAAGGTAAAGCGTATCTACGGCGTTCAGGAGGGGCAGTTCCGTTCCTACTACGAGCGCGCGGACAGAATGAAGGGCATAACCGGTGAAAACATGCTCTCTCTTCTGGAAAGAAGGCTTGACAACGTAATTTACAGAATGGGCGTGGGCGTTTCCCGCGCGCAGGCAAGACAGCTTGTCAACCACGGCCACTTCACCGTTAACGGTAAAAAGGTTAATGTACCTTCCTATATTATTAAGGTCGGCGACGTAATAGCCGTAAAGGAGAATAAAACTTCCAATAAGTATTTCGAGGCGATAAAGGCAGCGAAGCCTACCAATCTGCCCAAGTGGCTGGAATTCAACCCCGAAAAGCTGGAAGGAAAGATAATCGCGCTTCCCGCAAGGGACGACATCGACAGCCAGATTGCGGAGCATATGATTGTCGAATTGTACTCCAAGTAATATAGAATAGGAGGTTTTTATGATCGAAATAGATATCCCCAAAATTGAGGTCGTTGAAAGCGAGGATCAGTCTTACGCAAAGGTCGTTGTAGAACCGCTTGAAAAGGGCTTCGGTCTTACCATAGGCAACTGCCTCAGAAGAATACTCCTCTCCGCGCTTCCCGGTGCGGCGGCGCAGGGCATAAGGTTTTTGGACGGCTCTGTCAAGCACGAGTTTTCGCCCGTGGCCGGCGTCAAAGAGGACGTGACGGAAATAATACTCAACTTAAAAACGCTTGCAATAAAGACCAAGGTAACCGACAAGGACTACGTCAAGGTCGTTCACCTCTACAAGGAGGGCCCTTGCGAGGTTAAGGCAAGCGATATAGAACAGGACGCCGAGATAGAGATTATCAACGCAGACCAACACATATGCACCGTGGATGCGGGCGGTAAGATAGATATGGAAATAACTATCGGCCGCGGCAGAGGCTATAAGGGAGCCGACCACACCAAGACGGAGCTCATCGACTACATTCCCATTGATTCCATCTACACCCCCGTAAAAAAGGTCAACTACAGCGTTGAAAACACGAGGGTAGGCCAGAATACCGACTTCGATAAGCTCATATTGGAGGTATGGACGAACGGCGCGTTCTCCGCAAAGGAAATAGTATCTCTTGCGGCGAAGATTATGCAGGACCACATCAGCTTGTTCGTCGATTTGTCCGACACCATCAAAGATATGGACATACTCGTCAAGAACGAGGACGACCGCCAGCAGAAGATACTTGCCATGGCCATTGAGGACATGGACCTGTCCGTGCGTTCGTATAACTGCTTAAAGCGCGCAAATATTCACACGGTAGAAGATTTAACCAAGAAGACGGAAGATGAAATGCTGAAGGTGAGGAACCTCGGCAGAAAGTCGCTGGACGAAGTTATCTTAAAGCTTCAATCCTACGGTCTTTCGTTAGCTAACAAGGAGGAATAATCAGAATATGCCTACTAAATTGGGAAGAACATCAGAACAGAGAAACGCATTGCTCAGGAACCAGGCTTCCGAGCTTCTTTGGTACGGCAAAATAGAGACTACCGCGGCTAAGGCAAAGGCACTTCAGCCCTACGTAGAAAAAATCATAACCAAGGCAATCGGCGTTTACGACCTCAACGAAGAGAAAAAGGTAGTAAAGACCGACGCAAAGGGCAAGGAAGTAACCACAAAGGTTATTCAGGACAGCCCCAAGAAGCTTGCGGTACGCCGCGCTTTAACGGCCAAGCTGAGAGATTTACAGGAAATCAAGGGCTTTGCCGAAAAGAAGTCGGAGTACAAGGCGAGGACCAAGGACGTTCAGCACCCCTTAATGGAAAAGCTGTTCAACGAAATCGCGCCCAAGTATGCCCAGCGCAAGGAAGAGGTCGGACAGGGCGGCGGCTACACCAGAATTTATCTTCTGGGCGAGCGCCGCGGTGATGCGGCCGAGATGGCTATAATCGAGCTTATCTGATTTTAAACGGAATAAAAGTCGGGGACGGAAGCCCCCGACTTTGTCATTTTACGTAACCGCGGCGTCGCCATACGCTAAGGCGGAGAAGCCCACCGATAAAACGCACATTAAAAGTGTGACATTATTTAAAAAAAATCGTGTTTGGTATTTGACATATAAAAAATGTGTGTTATAATAGATTTAACAAAAGTTAAAGGAGATATTATTATGACTTGGTTTAATAAACAAAGCCGCCTCGTTCAAGTTCTCTTGCTTCTTATCCCCGTAATTAACTGGATTACGGAAATATTGGTAAGATGGTCGACTTGCCTTAAAAAGTTTTCGCTCGTGCGGTTTTTGATTTGCATTTTGGTTACGTTCTTCGGCCTGTTCGTAGGCTGGATTGACCTTATTTGGGTTCTGCTTTTCAAGAAGCTTTGCCTTCAATAATCTAAACCAAAATCGGAGAGCCCCTCGGCCGAGGGGCTCTACATAAGTTAAAAACGAAATCTAAGCATACTTCGTAATCTACCGCATATATATAAAAGCGGCAAATATATTTTAAGGAGAAAAACAATATGTCGTTCGACAAGTGGTTCAATTCCCAAAGCACCCTTATAAAGGTAATACTCCTCATCATTCCCGTCGTTGGCTGGATTGTCGAGGCGCTCGTAAGATTGAGCGTAGCCCTCAACAAAAAGGACGTAATCAGCATCGTAGTGTTCCTGCTGTTCCTTTTTGTCGGCTGGTCGTGGATTCTTTGTATTCTCGATTTGGTTTACCTTATCGTCAAAGGCCATCTCATTCTTGCATAAAGAAAGGAAGAACGAAGAAAGGGCGGCGCGTTTGCGCCGCCCTTTCTTCGTCATAATTCTCTCCGGTCAAAAGACCGTCCGTCCAAGCTCTTAAAGGTAAACGTGCCGTTTTCGTAAAGTATATATGCGCGCTTGCTTTCCTCTTTCGGCAGCGAAACGGAGCCGGGGTTGAGGTGCACGAATCCGCCCTCTTCCACGCAGTTGAGCTGTACGTGCGTGTGACCCGTAAGATAGACGTCGGAGGGGGAGAGGGGAGGCACAGCCCTGTGTCCGTGCGAAAAAACGAGCCTGTATTTGCCGTCGAACACCTCGGCGTAGTCGGAGGAAATATTGAAGCCGAGCACCATCTGGTCGACCTCCGAATCGCAGTTGCCGCGAACGCAGATTATTCTGTCCGCGACCGCGTTCAGCATTTCAAATACCTTCGCGGGCGCATATTCCTCGGGCAACGGGTTTCTCGGCCCGTGATAGAGAATATCGCCCAAGAGTATAAGCTTGTCCGCGTTTTCTTCTTCGAAACGTTCCAAAAGTATTTTGCACCACTTTGCCGAACCGTGTAAGTCCGACGCTATTACAAGTCGCATAGTATCTCCCCGAGTTTTTTTAATTACGCCGTACTCCGCGTTGGAGGGTATCTCCTCTCCGGTAAGCGCCTTCAAGGGCGGGTACGTCTCCTGCGGGATTATTTTGGACGTTCCGTCCAAATCGCATGCAATAAGCTTCATCGGCGCAACTATTCTAACACAATTTTACGGCGTTGGCAACCGTAAAGGCGCCCGCTTAGACGAGCGGCGCGAATAAATATAGCAGCTTTCCCGCAAATCTCACGATTTTAGTCGGCGGCTTCAAGGGGCTGCACAGTCCGAGCGTTCTTTCGAAATCGTGCGCGAGCTCCGACGCGAGAACGCCGTCCGCGCACACCCCGCACTCGTGGTTGAGCCACATGGAGCGGAAGTCGAAATTATAGCTTCCAAGAAAGGCTTTGCCGTCGCATAGCACGCCCTTAAAGTGCATAAAGCCGGGGCTGTATAGCCAAACGCCGACGCCGTTTTCCGAAAGTTCCCGCGCGCAGGTCAGCGTGATTAAGTAGGTCAGCTTTTTGTCGGGAATATAGGGGATTATAATCTTCACGTCCGCGCCCCGCTCCGACGCGTAGATCAGCGCGTCGCTTAATTTGTCGCCCATACAAAGATAGGGGGTAAATACCCAGACGCGTTTTCGGGCGGCATATATAGCGGCGGCAACGGCGTTTTCGTAGTTGCTTCCGCGCTCCTCGGGGCGGTCGCATATGGGCGTCACGGTATAGCTGCCGCGAACGTCGGCCTGCTCCTTGAATAGGTCTATTCCGTCGAACAGCGCGTCGAAGAGATTCTCGTAGACTTCGGCTATCTGCCCCGTCAAGAGCGCGCCGCCGTCCTTCCAGTGCCCGTGCGGAGAGGTGAGGTTGGCGTATTCGTCGGCAATGTTTACCCCGCCTATAAATACGCGTTTGCCGTCGATTGCGGCAATCTTTCTATGGTCGCGGAAATTAAGCCGTGAAACGGGAAGAGGGAGTATGCGGTTAAATACCTTAATCTGCGCGCCGAGACGGCTCAGAGCCCTGAAATCGCGCTTGGGAGCCCGCAGCGCGCTTCCCAAACCGTCGTAAATTATCATTACCCTGCACCCGCGCGCCAGCGCTTTTTTAAGCTCTTCGTCCAGCCGTTTCCAGATTTTTCCCTTGGCGAAGATATAGAATTCCAGCCGCACGCTTACCTCGGCCTCGGAAACGCCCTTAATTAGCCCGTCCAAAAGGGCCGCTCCGTCAAAGTAGTAAACCGCGCTATCGCAGCCGCACGGCGGAAGCATAGCCGTCCTTCCTCCGCGCTCGCAACGGCTGAGGTAGGACAGAAAGTATAAAACGGCGCCGCCGACGGGCAGGGCAATAACGGCAATCAGCCAGGCGCATTTAAAGGGCGAGGGGCTCACAGACAGCATAAGGGAGAGCGCGGCAATCACGGATAAAAGATAGTAGAGGCCGAACGCCGTAGCCACGGGCAACAGAGAGTGAATGTAAAGGCATAAAAAAATTATTGCGGCAACGAGCGCCGCAATAAAGAAAATACATATAAACAGTTTGGAAAAAACTAATTTTAAAAGGCGCATATTATGGGGGTAATTGCACCGTCTATGCGCACCGAGGCGTTTTACATAACCAGCTTCAAAACGGTCATCTTGCTCGTGTGCGAGGCGTTTTTGGCCCTGTCGGCAAGAAGCGCGGCGGGGTCGAATTCCTTTAAGACCTCTTTTTCGAAGTTGCTTAAATCCAGCGCGCCGTGCACAAGCATATTCATGGCCGTTTCGATATAGCCGAAGCCGTCGGAAACGGCGTAAACCCTCAGATTCTTTTCGAATATGGGCGCGGCGTCCATAGTGAAGTTGATAGCGGAGAAGCCGCCGAGCACCAAATCCTTGCCGCGTGCGAGCACGCTTGCCGGAACGGTGGGGGAAAGCTTGCTGCTCGAAGTGTAAATGGCCGCGTCGCAAAGCGTTCCGCTCGTCGCGTTGTTCACGTTGGAAACAAGCGAATCGTCCGCCGCAAAGGTGAAGAACGCGCCGCTCCGTTTCATTCTCTCGATATTCTGGGGGTAGTTGTCGATAACGATGGGGGTAAGCTTATGGTAGAGAGCCACTTGGGCGAGTATGCTGCCCAGAAATCCCGCGCCGATTATCGCGACCTTGTTGCCCGTAGACAAGTGCAGGTTGTCAAAAATATTTTCCGCCAAAGCGACGTTTTCTATACACAAAGCGTTGATATCGCCGATACTCTCGGGGATTATCGAAACGTCGGCGTAGTCGCAGACTACGAAGTCGCGCAAAAATCCGTCGAAGTCGCAGCCCGCCACTTCGGGGGAAGTGCAGCCCGCGCGGTTGCCGCTCTTGCAGGCGAAACACTTGCCGCAGGGGCGGACGGCGTTCATATGCACGCGGGAGCCCTTTTGGATACCGTAGGCGTTTTCGCCCGTTTCGGTCACGATACCTACCGCGAAGCGGCCTATCGTCTTGGGGTATGCTATCTTTTTTTCTCCCATGTATAAAAACGCGTCGTAGTTGGAAAGGAGCACGTAAGAAATTTTAACCTTAACCTGCCCTTCGCCGATCTCCGTTTCGCTCTGATTTTGCTTGTCGAGCATTTTCGGCCCGACTAAAACCCAATTATCCATATACACATTATACGACTTCGCGGCGATTAAATCAACCGTTTGGCGCACAAATGCGGAATTTTAATCTTCCCCGCGCAAATCGCCTCCAAAAAAATGTCAACTGAGTATAAAATCGATTGACTTATTAAAACATTTTATTTATAATAATTTAGCATTTACAAGAAAAAATCAGCGAGGTGAAGCGATGAAGCCCGATATACATCCCGATTATCACGAGGTTACGGTAGTTTGCGCGTGCGGCGCAACCTTTAAAACCGGCACCACCAAAAACGTAGAGACGCTTAAGGTGGATATCTGCAACAAGTGCCACCCTTTCTTTACCGGCAAGCAAAAGCTGGTCGATACGGGCGGACGTGTTGATAAGTTCAAGAAAAGATACAACATTTAATGCGGACGGCTGCAAAATAGCGTATATTTTGCAGCCGTAAAATTTTTTCCGTAATACGGGTATAGGCTTATGAAAGAGAAGAAGAAAAAAATCCGTACGAGCGTGGGCGGTCAAGCGGTAATCGAAGGCGTAATGATGATGGGTAAAACGTCATACTGTACGGCCGTCCGCGACCCCGACGGGGAAATCCAGATTGAGAAAAAGAGAATAAACCGTTCCAAGGCTGTTGCGCGCGCCTCTAAAATACCGTTTTTAAGGGGCGTAGTAAATATGATAGGCTCTCTTAAGCGCGGCACCCACGCGCTTATGCGTTCGGCCGAGGTCTACGGCTCCGACGACGAGGAACCGGGGCGCGTCCAAAAGTGGTTTGCCGAGAAACTGAAGATGGATTTAATGAAGCTAATCTCGGCAGTCGGCGTTATCTTCGGGGTCGTGCTCGCAATCGTATTCTTTATGTGGCTACCCCGTTTCCTGATTAACGACGTTATAATCAAATATCTGTGGAAAGAACTCAACGAGAGCAATATCTGGTACTACGTCTTTCTCGGCGTATTCAAGCTTATAATCTTTTTGGGTTATCTCGGCTTGATTATGATAATGAAAGACATCCGCACGCTTTACCGCTATCACGGCGCCGAGCACAAGACCATAAACTGCTTCGAGAGCGGCAAGGAGCTAACCCCCGAAAACGTTATGGGCTGTTCGCGTATACACGACAGGTGCGGCACGTCCTTTCTGTTCATAGTTCTGATTATAAACATCGCCGTAATAGGCGTGGTCAGCTGGGCGGCCGATATCGGCTCGATACAAAACGGCGCGCTTAAAATGCTTGCCAATATCGGGCTCGAGTTGGTGCTTTTGCCCGTCATCGCCGGCGTCTCCTACGAAATATTAAAGCTCTTTGCCAAGATACCTTACCCCTTAGGCTACGTTTTCAAGTGGCCGGGCATACTTTTGCAGAAGGTATTCACCACCCGCGAGCCGGAAATAGAGATGGTGGAGGTGGCGATAGCCGCGTTCAACGCCGCTATGGAGATGGACGAAAATCCCGATATGCCCGAAAGCTCTTTCGTGACGGGCGGCCTCCTCTCCGAAATGCTCGCCTCTACCAAGAAAGAGTTTAGCGAAAAGGGCATAGACGAGAGCGACGCGGAGTGGATTTACTCCATCGTTTTGGACGTCAACAGGAGCGACCTTTCCGCCCAGCGCGTAATTAAGCCGAGCGAAACGCGCGAGCTGAATAAGATTATAGAGGAGCGTCTGACGGGCAGACCGCTCTGGTATATAATAGGCGACGTCGATTTCTACGACTGTAAGATTAAGGTGGACGAAAGGGCGCTCATTCCCCGTCCCGAAACTGAAATTCTCGCACAGCAGGCGGTGAATATAATAGAGGAGGGCGACAAGGTTCTCGACCTGTGCACGGGCAGCGGCTGCCTTGCAATCGCCATCGCAAAGCACTGCGCGGGCAAAAAGGTGCAGGTGACGGCGGCGGACGTCTCCGACGCGGCGATAATGCTTGCAAGGGAGAACGCCAACCTCAATTCGGTAGATATCAATTTCGTGGAGAGCGACCTTCTCAGCCGCGTTCACGGGCGCTTCAATCTGATAGTCTGCAATCCGCCCTACGTCAAGACGCGCGATATCGCCTATCTTCAGAGAGAGGTAAAGGACTACGAGCCCCGTATAGCGCTGGACGGCGGCGACGACGGGCTGGAATTTTACAGAAGGCTTTCGCAGGAGGTCACGCGTTATATAACCCGCGGCGGCATGCTTATGCTGGAGGTGGGCGAGGGTCAGGCCTCCGACGTTCTGAAAATGTTCGAAAAACGCGAATACGCAATGGTCGTAAAGGACTTTCAGGGCGTAGACCGCTTCCTCAAAATTGCTTTCTGATTTGGAAATTTTTAAGTTTGTGAGATGAACGAGAAAAAGATAAAGGAAATTTACAACCGCTATAAAACCCTTACGGAAAAACTTTCCGACCCGAATATACCCGCGGGCGGCGGGGAGTGGACGAGGATTGCCAAGGAGCAGTCCGAGCTTTCCGAGCCATCGGCCAAGTACGAAGAATATCTTGCCGAGCAGCGCAAGATAGCGCAGGCGGAGGAGGCGGTAAAGTCCGAGTCCGACCCCGAAATGCGGGAGCTTTTAAACGAGGAAATCTATACCTGCCGACGGCGTTTGGGGGAGATTGAAGAGGAGCTGAAAATTCTTCTTCTGCCCAAGGACAAGAACGACGACAGGAATTGCATTATGGAGATACGCGGCGGCGCGGGCGGCGACGAGGCCGCGCTGTTTGCCGCAGAGCTGTACCAGATGTACCTGCATTACTGCGAAAAGCACCGCCTGAAGGTCGAACTCGTCGACGAGAATGCAACCGAGCTCGGCGGCATAAAGGAAGTGGTGGTAAACATTACGGGCAAGGACGCATATAAGCAGCTCAAATTCGAGAGCGGCGTACACCGCGTCCAGCGGGTGCCCGAAACCGAGTCGCAGGGCAGGGTGCATACCTCCACGGCGACCGTAGCGGTCATGCCGGAGGCGGCCGACGTCGACGTGGAGATAAAGGAAGAGGACGTGCGCGTAGACGTGTACCGTTCCTCGGGCGCGGGCGGACAAAAGGTAAACAAGACCGAGACGGCCATAAGACTTACCCATTACCCGACGGGAATAGTCGTCACGTGTCAGGACGAGCGCAGCCAGCTTAAAAACAAGGACAAGGCCTTCAAGGTACTGCGTTCCCGACTGTACGACTACTATAACAATTTAAACCGCTCCGAGCAGGACGCACAGCGCAAATCGCTCGTAGGGCGGGGCGACAGGTCGGAGCGCATACGCACCTACAACTTTCCGCAGGGCAGGGTTACCGACCACAGAATAGGGCTTTCGCTTTTCAATATAGACAGCTTTATGATGGGCGATATCGACGAGATGATCGAGGCCCTCGCCGTCGCCGAGCGCGAACGGCTGCTCGCGGGCGAAGACGAATAGGACGAAAAACGCAGGCCGTACCGGTCTTGACAAAACTGCGGTTAAGTTATATAATTACGGTATGAAAAAAAATCAATCGGGCGAGGATTACTTAGAGGCGATACTGCTTCTTTCGGGCGAGCTTGAGGACGTGCACCAGATAGAAGTGGCGCGCAAGCTCGGCGTTTCCCAGCCCGCCGTACAAAAGGCGCTCAAAATTCTGAAGGCCAAGGGGTATACGGAAACCGACGGCCTGCACATTTTCCTCACGGAAGAGGGCAGAAAATACGCGGAGAAGGTGTACAATATGCACTGCGTAATCCGCAAATTTCTTATGCTTCACGGCGTAAACGAAGAGGACGCCGACCGCGACGCATGCGAAATGGAGCACTGCATTTCCCCCGCGACTTTCGCAGCAATGGAAAAGTACGTTAAAGAAAATTAAAATTTATTCGACTTCATAAATGTTTGTTATTTCGCCGCCCTTTATATCGACGGCGAAATATTTTATTTCGAACAGATTTCGTGACTTGGGGTATACCAGTCCGGCCGCGCGTACGTCGCCGTGTCGTTCGTAGAATTTGGAATAGGGTATGGCGACGTCCACGAATCCGCCCAAAAAGTCGGGCAGGTCGGAGGCCTTTTCCTTTAATTCGTCGCTGAGATACCGCGCGAAGTCGCCGCGGGTGAGCACGCTTTCGAAGAACGCGAAGTGCTTTATCTTTTCGTCGGGCGGCACGCACTCGCGGGTCACGCTCTTCGTCAGGACCATTTCCCGCCCGTCGTAGTCGAAGCGGCATTCGGCCTTGCAGTCCGCGCAGGTGTTAAAGTTTACGGTAACCGTAAGTCCGTCGCCGCAGCTCCAGCTTTCGGCGGGGTTGTAAAATACCCGCCTGCCCTCGTCAGAAACGGCGGCCAGCGCGCCCTTCCCCTCCAACAGCAGCAGCGGGTGATTATTGACGCTCGTTTCCCTGAACGCGCCCTCTTTAAAGGCTGCGGAGAGTTCGTAGAGGTTGCATTTTTCGCCCTCGCAATTCAGATATAGCCTGCCCGCGTTTTCAAATAGGGTGCACAGGACGTTCCCGAAACGGGTTTGCGCAATCACGGCAAGCTTTCCGCCGCGCGGCTCGTAACCGGAAACGTAGACCACCGCGTCGCCGTCGGAAAGATAGACCTCGCAAAAGTCGGGAGGGGAAGAAAAAAGCTTTCCGTCGATAAAAAAATTTACGGGCAAAAAGTCCCCGTCGGGCACGGCCTCGGCCAGTACCCTGTCGTTTTCGTCCAGATCCACAAACCGTTCGAAACCGTCGATAATCCCCATATATGCGCCGTTCAATTTCAGCGCCGCCGCAATTTTTGAAAGAAAATATACCCGCATACTATTATTTAATGAATAAGTTAAATTTTTTATGTCAATAACCTCCCGTAAGACGATAAAAATTTCAGGAGGCGTTATGAACAAGATAAACGGCTACACCAAGGAAGAGGCGGAAAGCCTTATTAAATTTATATGCGAGGGCAAGGGTCAGGGTAAAACGCTCACCCGCATTTTCGAAGAGTACGCAAAGCGCACGGGCAGGGCGAAAGGAAGCGTGCGCAACTATTACTACGCGCTGTTAAAGTGCGGCGGCAGGGAGGAAGTAAACCGCATACTTGCGGGTACCGATTTAAAGGCCGGGGAGGTCCGCCCCTTTACCGAGGAGGAAACGGACAGAATTTTAAAGGCCATACTCGCCCAGAAGAGCAAGGGCGTTTCGGTGCGCCGTGCCGTATTGAACCTTGCCGGCGGCGACGACAAGCTTATGCTCCGCTACCAGAATAAATACCGCAACGTAATGGCCAAACAGCCCGAGAGAATAGAGAGGCTGATGAAGGAGGCGGGCTACAGCATAAACGACGAGGGCAGGAGGGAAATAGAGGAAAAGATCAACAGCCTCTACGACGAGCTCAATTCCGGTCTCAAGGAGGAGAACAAGCGTCTCGCCGCGATAATCAAGAGGCTTACCGACGAAAATTTCCTTTTAAAGCTTCAAGTAAAAAATTTACAGTCATAACGGGGCGCGCATATTCGCATACTGATATCAGGCGGATTTACCGCTTGCAAAAGAGGTGCAATATGGAAAAATTTATTTTCGGGCTCGCCGTAGGTATGGCGGGCGGCGCACTCCTCGTCGCTAATAACTGCAAGTTTCGCAATCTTGTCAAGAAAAATCAGGAAGACATGATGAAGAAAGCCGAGCAGTATATCGACCAGCAGCTTGAAAAGCTCGGGTGCGCTAAGGAAAGCAGCGAGGAAGAATAATTCTCTTTCGCAAAAAAAGGGGGAAACGGTAGTTTTACCGTTTTCCCCTTTTTCATAAAAGATTGACAAAATCCGCGCGCCGTATTATAATTTCTTTCACACTATAATACTATGAAAGACGAAACCAAGTTTAAGCTTTTGCTTTTACATTCGAAAGCGCAGGTCTTTTTCTCCCGCCTCGTCCGCGGCTTTAACCGCAAGGTCGACGGCGTTACCGCGGAATACGATTTGCGCTATGCCGAAAGCAATTCCCGCCTGCAAACTCTCGATTTAATGCGCCCCGTGGGCAAGAGCGGTCTGCCCTGCGTCATATATCTGCACGGCGGCGGCTGGGCCGCTTACGATAAGCGCGTGTTCCGCTCCACCTGCAAGCGCTTTGCCGCCTGCGGGGCCGCCGTGTTGAATTGCAATTTCCGCTTAGCTCCCGAAAACAAGGTGGAAGATATGCTGGAAGATATTTCCTCGGTCATTGCGTTTTTAGACGAAAACGCCGGGAAGTGGGGCGTGGACGCAGGTCGTCTCATATTTTCGGGCGACAGCTCGGGCGCACATCTTCTCGCTCTGTATTTGAATAGGGCCGTAAAGGCGGGCGACCCGATTGCAAAAAGGGTAAAGGGTTGCGCCTACTTTTACGGCGCGTTCGACCTGACGAAATTGGACGGGCTTCCGAGCAGGAAATTCAAAACGTACTCATTCGGCGTTTTTCCACGGTATATGCCCTCGCGGACGATGTATCTTTACGGCATTTCGCCGATGTATTCGATAAGCGCGGGGCTGCCGCCCCACATACTTTTCAGCGGCGAGATAGACTGTCTGCACGCGTCGCAGTCGGCGGAATACCTCAAAAGGTTACGGGCTGCGGGGGTACGCGCCGAGGCTCTGTTCTTCCCCGCCTCTTTCAAAAAGGCCAAGCACAGGTTCATCACGTTCGACAAAAACCCCGCCGCGCGGCAATCGTTTGACAGATTTGCTTTATTTTTACAGTCGCTGTAATTTATTTTAAAGGCTTGTAAATCGGCGGCGGCCGTGATATAATGTTACGGAACGGGGAGGCGGCAATGGAGAGATACGTGGCGTTCGATATAGGCGACAAGCGTATAGGCGTGGCCGTGTCCGACCCGTTCAACACCTATGCGTTGCCTTCGGCCACGTACCACCGTAAAAATTTCAAAGAGGACGTCGGCGCTCTCGTGCGAATAGCGGCGGAAAAGGGAGCGACGGCCATTGTTTGCGGCCTGCCCGTCAATTTCGACGGAAGCCGCGCCCTCCAGACCGAAAAGACCGAGCGCTTTATTTCCGCTTTGCGGGAAGCGACCGCCCTTCCCGTGATTTGTCAGGACGAGCGCTTCACCACGCAGATGGCGCACGAGACGCTCATCTCCGAGGGTATGAGACGGGAAAAGCGCAAAAGCTACGTCGACGCCCTTGCCGCCGCCAATATTCTGGACGGCTATCTACAGAGTTTAAAAAAAGGAGATTAAATATGGACGAAAACCGAATACCCGAAGACGACCCCGAAGAGGAGGACGAACAGATTATAGAGCTTATCGACGACGCCGATAACGTGATAAAATTCAGGCTTTTGGACGTCACCGAATACAAGGGTGAAAAGTACGCCCTGCTTCTTGCGGCCGAGCCCAACGACGCCGTGGCCGACGACGAGGTCGCTATCTTCCGCTATAAGGAGGAAGAGCAGCTTTTAGAGCCTATCGAGGACGACGCCCTGTTGGAGGAAGTGTTCGGGTTCTGGCAGAACGAAGAGGACGGCGAGGAAGAATAAAACCGTATTAAAAACGCCCGCGCGCGCAAAAAAATCACGCGCGCGGGCGTTTTTTTCTTTACAAATATATAAACTTTGTGCTAAAATACCAAAGCTATAAAAATTCACACCCGAAGGGGCAGGCGAACCGTGGCGGAAAAATCTTTTCGATTCCGCATGTAATCGCCCGTGATATTGTTCTTTCGGGGAGGTTTAACGGAGGTTTAAAATTATGGCGGTTATCACTATGAAACAGCTCCTTGAGGCAGGCGTGCACTTCGGCCACCAGACCAGAAAATGGAACCCCAAGATGAGCAAGTACATCTATGCGGCCCGTAACGACATTCACATTATCGACCTGCAGCTTACCGTAGGTCTCGTCGAAGAGGCGTATAAGTTCGTATGCGAAAGCGTAAAGCAGGGCAAAACGGTGCTCTTTGTAGGCACGAAAAAGCAGGCGCAGGACGCGGTCAAGGAAGAGGCCGAGCGTTGCGGACAGTACTACGTGAACTCCCGTTGGCTGGGCGGCACGCTTACCAACTTCAAGACAATCCGTTCCCGTATCGACAGAATGGTTAAGCTGGAAAAAATGGAGCAAAGCGGCGAATTCGACCTTCTCCCCAAAAAGGAAGTCGCTAAGCTCAAGGAAGAGCTCAATAAGCTTCAGACCAATCTGGGCGGCATCAGAGATATGACTAAAATGCCCGGCGTTATGTTTATCGTAGACCCTCATAGCGAGAACATCGCGGTTGCGGAGGCAAGAAAGCTCAACATTCCAATCGTTGCCATTACCGACACCAACTGCGACCCCGACCTTATCGACTACGTAATCCCCGGCAACGACGACGCAATCCGCGCAATCAAGCTGATTGCAAGCGTTATGGCAAACGCCGTAATAGAGGCTAATCAGGGCGAAGAGTATTCCGTAGAAGAAGAGCTTGTCGGGGAGGCTCCCGAAACCGAGCCCGCTTCCATTGAGGAAATCGTCGAAGCAAGCGAAACGGCCGAAGCGACCGAAGAGAACGATTAAAGGAGAAAAGATATGAGTTTTACCGCAAAGGACGTAATGACTTTAAGAGATAAGAGCGGCGCCGGTATGCTTGATTGCAAGAAGGCGCTTACGGACGCCGACGGCGATATGGAGAAGGCGGCGGAGCTTTTGCGCGAGCGCGGAATTGCCAAGGCCGTTAAGAAGGAGAGCCGTATAGCGGCTGAGGGCGCGGTCGGCGCATACGTCTGCCCCAAGTGCGGCGTGGGCGTGCTTCTGGAAATCAACTGCGAGAGCGACTTCGTTTCCGCCGGCGACAAATTCCACGGCATCGTAGACGCCGTTGCGGAGGTTATCGCAAAGAACAAGCCCGCCGATTTGGACGCGCTTAACGGCTGCGCAATCGGGAACGGCACCGTAAAGGATTATATCACCGACGCGACCGCGGTTATCGGTGAAAAAATCGCCGTTCGCAGATTTGAAATCTACGAAACCGACGGCAAAATCGAGACCTATATTCATATGGGCGGCAAGGTAGGCGTTATGGTTGAGGCCGTAGACTACACCGAGGGCAGCGGGGAAACCTTACACGATATCGCTCTCCAGATAGCCGCAAGCAAGCCCTCCTACGTTACCGAGGCCGAGGTTCCCGCCGCGGTTATCGAAAAGGAAAAGGAGATTATGCTTGTCCAAATGCAGAACGACGAGAAGAACAAGAATAAGCCCAAGGAAATTCTTGAAAAAATCGTTGTCGGCAAAATGGGCAAGTTCTATTCCGAAAACTGCCTGTTGAAGCAGGCTTTCGTAAAGGACGACTCCAAGACGGTTGCCGAAGTTATCGGCAAGAAGTTTAAGGTTGCACGCTTCGTTCGTTGGGAAATGGGCGAGGGCATAGAAAAGAAGCACGAGAATTTGCAGGATGAAGTGGCGAAGCAGGTTGAAGCCATGAAAAAGAACTAATTTCTCCGCTTATAAGCGTCGCAATACGGTGTCGCGCTCTGCTTTTCTCGGGTCATTTACGCTTAGTAAACTCCCCGTCGAAAATGCTTCCGCTCCTGCTCTTGCTTGTATCTAATCGGAGTGATGGGGTTGGGCGGTT
>CAZELQ010000021.1:0-11244 GCA_964513195.1 uncultured Clostridia bacterium
TTCCGGCAACTTCGATATGAAGATTTTCGAAAGCGGCGTAAAGTATTTCAAGTAACCGTAGGCTTCTCCGTATAGTTGCGCTGCCGTATTTACGCGCAATTTCCTTTACAAACACAATATTTTGTGTTATCATAATAAAAATTACGCGAGGTAAACGCAAGATGAAGTGTATGTTTTGCGGCTGTGAAGACAGCAAGGTTATCGACAGCCGTTCGGCCGACGAAGGAAGAACGATAAGAAGGCGCAGGGAATGTATTAACTGCGGCAAGCGTTTTACGACCTATGAAACAATCGAAGACACGCCCGTCCTCGTCGTCAAATCGAGCGGCAACAGGCAGGCGTTCGACCCGCAGAAAATCAAAAGCGGCATTATAAAAGCTTGCGAAAAACGCCCCGTGTCGGTGGAAAAGATAGACAAGCTCGTCGACGAAATCACCAAGAAGATTTATAACTCCATGGAGCAGGAGGTGACCTCCAAGCAAATCGGCGAAATGGTTATGGAGGGGTTGAAAAATCTCGACGAGGTCGCGTACGTCAGGTATGCGAGCGTGTACCGTTCGTTCACCGATATAGACAGCTTTATGGCGGAGCTCCAAAAGATGATGGCGGGAAGAAAGTAAAAATTCCGGCAGGCAGTCGGTTTGGCTGCCTGAAATTTTGTTATGTCGAAAATTACAAAAAAAGTTGCCGTCGGGAATGTCTTGCTCGGCGGCGGCGAGAGCGTTAAAATTCAGTCGATGTGCACGGTGAAGACCTCCGATACGGAGGCCGTTTCCGCGCAGATTAAAGCGCTTGAAGAGGCGGGCTGCGATATAGTAAGAGTGTCCGTTTTGGACGAGGCCGACGCCCGCGCTATACGGCTTATCAAGCAAAATACCTCGGTTCCGATAGTCGCCGATATTCATTTTTCGCATAAGCTTGCGATAGCCGCTATCGAAAACGGTTGCGATAAGGTGCGCATAAATCCCGGCAATATAGGCGGCGAAGCGGAAATAAAAAAAGTTGCGCACTGTATAAAAGCGCACGGCATACCGGTGCGCGTCGGTGCGAACACCGGCAGTATAGAAAAGAGCTTTTCGGAAAAGTACGGCAGGGGCGAAAAGGCGTTAGTTGAAAGCGCGTTACACAACGCCGCCGTTTTTGAAAAATACGGCGTACACGATATCGTTCTCTCGGTTAAGGCTTCGTCCGCACGGCTTACCTACGACGCCTATACGTTGCTTTCGTCAACGTGCGATTACCCGCTGCATATAGGCGTTACCGAGGCGGGCACCGAGCAGATGGCGGTGATAAAATCCGGCGCCGCTCTCGGCGGACTTCTGTTAAACGGCATAGGCGACACCTTGCGCATATCTATCACGGGCGACCCCGTCAGGGAAGTGGTTGCGGCGAAAAGACTTCTCAGAGCCGTCGGATTGGACGAAGAGTTTGTCGACGTGATTTCCTGTCCGACCTGCGGCCGCTGTATGTGGGACGCGGCGTCGCTTGCGCGGCGCGTAAGCGACAGGGTAGAGGGCTGTAAAAAGAAGTTGAAGGTAGCCGTTATGGGCTGCGTGGTGAACGGCCCCGGAGAGGCAAAGGACTGCGATATAGGTATAGCAGGCGCGTCGGATTACTGCGTGATTTTCAAGGGCGGCGAAATTATAAGACGGGTTGCGGCGGCCGACGCCGAGGAAGAGTTTTTTAAAGAATTGAACGGTTTGATAAATGACTGAAGTTTTTATTGAGGAAATACGTAAAATACCGTCGCTGTCTCCGGCGATAGTTTCGTCGGTTACGCTTTTCAAGCAAAAAAATACGGTCGAGGTTTCGCTGATAACCGACAAGGCGTTTTCGGACGACGACGAGAAAGAAGCAAAAAGGGTTGTGCGCAAATTCGTGCCCGACCTCTTTTCCTGTATTTTGCATATTGCAAAATTAACTCCCGACGAAGATATGGTCGCAAAAAAAATATTTTCGATAATAGGCGAAACGGATAGGCGTCTTGCGGCCTTTGTGACGATGAAGGACATCTGCGTGGAGAAAACCCCCGACGGCTTCGGCTTCACCGTTGCGGTCGTGCACGCTTCGTCTTACGCCTCCGACGTTGCGCAGAATATTTGCGCCGCTTTAAAGAAATGCTTCTGCGGGGAATTTTACGGCAAATGCATAGAGGCAAATATCGAGCTTGACGATTTGGAAATAGAGGAAAAGCACGAAAACATAGAATACGAAATTCCGCCCAGAACTTTTGAAATCGCCGCCTTTTCTTTTCTCGAAGGCAGTGTTACCCAACGTACCGCAGTATATCTTGCCGACTTGAATTTCGTTGCCGAAAGCGTGGTCGTCTGCGGCGAAATACAAGATATAAAGGAGAGGACGGTCACGAACCGGTCGGGAAAAGAAAGAACCATGTTCAATTTCGTTATTACCGACACGACGGCGACTATGCGTATAGCCTATTTCGCGCGGCAGAAATCTATCGATAAAATAAGAAATCTTAAGGCGGGCGACAGCGTAGTTCTTACCTGTAAAACGGAGATTTATAACGGAATGGTGCGCCCGACCGCAAACTTCGTCGACTTGGGCAAAATTCCCGACGGCTTCGTTCCCGAAAAGCGCGTTTCGAAACCCGTACCCAAGTACTACGAAACGGTCTTTCCCGAACCCTATACCGATTTCAATCAGGGCGATTTTTTCGCCGACAATTCTCTGCCGGATTGCCTTACGCAAAATAAATTCGTCGTGTTCGACCTCGAAACCACGGGGTTAAGCAGTTCGCCCTCCTCCGGAAATATGGACAGAATCATAGAGATAGGCGCCTATAAAATTTTGGGGGGCGAGATAAAGGAGAGCTTCACGACCTTCGTCAATCCGGAAAAAAAGCTATCGGCGGAGATAATCAACCTTACGGGCATAGACCAGCAGACGGTTGACGCGGCGCCCGTTTATCAAAAGGTAATGCCGGACTTTTTCAAGTTCATCGACGGTTGCTACCTCGTCGGCCATAACGTCGTCAACTTCGACTATAAATTCATCGATTACTATTGCTCGCGTTGCGGCTACGTTCCGGAGCGAAGATTATTCGATACGATACCGCTTTCGCAGTCGGTTTTGCGCTTGTCCAACTATAAACTCAATACGGTCGCCGACCATTTCGGAATAACCTTCAACCACCATAGGGCGGCCGACGACGCTTTGGTTACGGCAAAAATCTTCATAGAGCTCATAAAATTAAAAAAATCTTTGCCAACCCCCTGTTAAAACTTGCCAAATCGAAAACGGGGTGCTATAATAAGATTAAGCTTAATACTTAGTTATAAGATTGAGTGCCTTGGAAAAGGCACTCAATACTTGTATGTGAGGCATAATGAACTTTAAAAAGCAGGAAGAAATCCGCCCCATGCTCGAAGCGGTCGCCGCAACTATGGGTATAGAGATTGTCGATATCGAGTGCAACGAAAAAGAGGCGGCCCTGACCGTGTTTATCGAAACCGAGACGGGCGTTGACCTCGACACGTGCGAGAAGTTCCATAACGCCATTTCCGACCCGATTGACGAACTCGACCCCAGCTACGGACAGCCGTACACGCTTAACGTGTCGAGTCCGGGGCTTGACAGACCCTTTAAGACGCGGCGGGATTTCGAGAGAAATCTTAAAAAAGAGGTGGAAATCAAGCTCTACGCGCCGCTGAAAGGCAAGAAGTTTTTAGAGGGAGTTTTGGTTGAATTCGACGAAAATTCCGTAACTGTCGACACGGGCAAGGAGAGCATAAAAATCGCCCGCAACAAGATTGCCAAAATAAATAAAGCTATTAAATTCGAATAATTAACGCGCCGATGCGCGCAAGAGATAATTTTAGGAGAAAAGCAAGATGATAAATAAGGACTTTTTTGCAGCACTTGCAGACCTTGAAAGAGAAAAGGGAATTCCCCGGGAAGTGTTTATCGAGGCGCTTCGAAACGCGCTGGTATCCGCGCGCAAGAAGCAGGCCGCAGGTCAGGGCGGCGGCGAGGTTGAACTGAAATTGGTGCCTGAAAAGGGAACGATTGAGTTCTATACCTACAAAACCGTCGTCGAAGAGGTGGTTGACAAGGACGTGGAGATTTCGCTTGAAGAAGCCCGCGAAATAAAGAAAAGCTATAAGGTGGGCGACAGGGTAACCGAAAAGTTTACCCCCAAGGATTTTTCGCGTATAGCCGCGCAGACTGCAAAGCAGGTAATCTTGCAAAAACTGCACGAAACCGAACGCGACGCCGCGATGAGCGAGTTTTCCGATAAGGAGGGCGAGCTCGTAGTCGGCACAATCAGAAAAATCGACCTTAAAAATATTTACGTCGAGCTCGGTAAAGGACAGGTCGAGGGCTTAATGTTGCCTTCCGATCAGGTACCCGGCGAAAAGTATAACGTAAACGACAAAATAAAGGTATTCGTCAAGCGCGTCAAGAGCGGCTACAAGGGCGCGCAAGTGCTTGTAAGCCGTTCGTCCGCAGGCCTCGTCAGGAAGCTGTTCGAGGAAGAGGTTCCCGAAATCAAGCAGGGTACGGTCGTAATCAAGGAAGTCAGCCGCGAAGCCGGCGCCCGCACGAAGATTGCCATTTGGTCGGAAGACCCGAGAGTAGACGCGATAGGCGCTTGCGTAGGCAACAAGGGAGCGAGGGTCAACGCTGTAGTGGAAGAGCTTCACGGCGAGAAGATAGACATTATTCCTTGGAGCGAGAACCCTCTTGAGTTTATCGCCAAGGCGCTTTCTCCCGCAAAGGTTATTTCCGTTACCCAGCTCGAGGGCGAAAACACCGCGATGGCGGTTGTACCCGACGACAAGCTGTCGCTTGCAATAGGCAGAGACGGCCAGAACGCCCGCCTTGCCGTAAGACTTACCGGCTGGAAGATAGACGTTAAGAGCGAATCCGCGGCGGCTAAACTCGGCTTCGGACTCGACGAAAACGGCGGCGAAGAGGTAAACGAATAAAATATGCCGACGGAAAAGAAAACGCCGCTCAGACAGTGCATTGCCTGCCGACAGCTAATGGAAAAACGCGCAATGCTGCGCATAGTCAAAAACGGCGAGGGTAAAATATTTCTGGATTTTTCAGGCAAAGCCAACGGCCGCGGGGCGTATATATGCGATAACGCCGACTGCGTGGCGAAGCTGCGAAAGCGCAGGCTTATAGATAAGACCTTTTCCTGCCGCGTCGGCGACGAAATATATACGGCTATCGAGGTGGAATATCTTGACAGAAAAGATTGAAGCGTATTTGGGCTTTTGTCTGCGTTCCGGAAAAATAGCGCTTGGCTCCGGCTCGGTGGAACTTACTAAAAGAGGCGTATATCTTATTATAGTGTGCTCGAGCGCCTCGGAAAACACGTTCAAATTCGCTATTAAAATGAGCTACAAATTCTCCTGTCCGCTAATGATATGCAAAAACGGGCTGGAAAACTCGGTGCATAGACCCGGCTGCAAGATTGCGGCCGTAAAAGACGCGGAGCTTGCAAAGGCAATTTGCGGCAACGCCTGCGCCGAATACGAACTTTATACCGCGAGGTGACGATTATGGCAAAATACGAAAATATAATAAACGTTGCTAAAATTTTAACAGAGGGAACGGCTACGGAGCTTTCAAAAAAGGTCGGTGCCGCCGAGAGGGCGGCCGCCGATATTCTGAAGCGCCTTTCCGATATGGAAAGCGCCATCATCGCCAAGCGTGCGGAAGAAGAGAGATCGGCGCGTGAAGCTGCCGCGGCCGAACTTGCCGCAAAGGAGACCGTAAGCGAGCCGTCGGCGGTTAAAGAGGAGATTGCCGAACCCGTAAAGAATGAGGAACCCGCTCCCGCAAAGCAGGAAAAGCCGGAGCCTTCCGGAACGGTCGCGCCCGTAGTAGGGAAGGCGGCGGAGGAAGTCAAGCCCGAAAAGCCCGCAAGACCTTCGTATATAGTTGCGAAAGCGCCCGTCAATACGGGCAAAACGTATATAAATACCGATACGCGCGGCGACAGACCGCGCCCTGCCTACGGGCAAAACCGGACGGGCGGCCCGTCAGGCAAGACTTCCGCCGGCGCGCGATACGTTGCGCCCGCGACAGAGACGCCCTCAAGACCCGCCGGTAAAAATTTCGGACCGGACAAAAAGAAGCAGAGCTTCGAGAAAACCTATACCGAGAGAGACAGACACGCCGTATCTAAGCGTGCTCTTGCAAAACAGCAGGGCGTAAGCGTAGACGATTTCGACGAAGATAAGAGCGGTTACAGAAAATTAAGGGTTAAGAAGAGCAAGACGGGCGGAAGCGTACAGACCGTAAAAATCGACCACGCCGTAGTCACGACCAACGATATACCTTTAAAGGTACTTTCCGAAAAGATAGGAATGTCTGCGGTAGATATCACGAAGTGGTTGTTTAAAGAGGGTATAATGAAGACGGTAAACGAGTCTATAGACTACGATACCGCAGCCCTGCTTGCCGCGAGTATGGACATCGAGCTTGAATATAAGCCCGAAAAGACGGCGGAGGAAATTCTCACGGAAAAGCAGGCCGATACCGTCGAAGAAATAGAAAGTCTGGTTCCCCGCGCTCCCGTCGTTACGGTTATGGGCCACGTCGACCACGGCAAGACCTCGCTTTTGGACTATATCAGAAATTCCAGCGTAACCGCGGGCGAGGCGGGCGGCATAACCCAGCATATCGGCGCATATTCGGTCAACGTCAAGGGGAAGAGCATAACCTTTATCGATACCCCCGGCCACGAGGCGTTCACGGCAATGAGAGCAAGGGGCGCCATGGTCACCGATATCGTAATTCTGGTCGTTGCCGCGGACGACGGCATAATGCCGCAAACTATTGAGGCAATCAACCATGCGAAGGCGGCGGGCGTTTCGATAATCGTCGCCGTAAATAAAATGGATAAGGCGGGCGCGGATGCGGAAAAGGTAAAGCAGGAACTGACCAAGTACGAACTTATTCCCGAAGAGTGGGGCGGCACGACGCCCGTATGCCCCATTTCCTGCAAGACGGGAGAGGGTATTGAGGAATTGCTCGAAAACGTTCTGCTCGTCGCCGAAATGAAAGAGCTTTTGGCGAATCCCGCAAGGGAAGCGCGCGGCGTTATAATAGAAGCCCAGCTCGATAAGGGCAAGGGCCCCGTCGCAACCGTGCTGGTGCAGAACGGCACACTGCATACGGGCGACAACATCGTTACCGGTACTATAACCGGCCGTGTGCGCGCAATGATCGACGACAAGGGAAAGACGGTCAAAACGGCAGGCCCGTCGGCGGCGGTTTACGTTCTCGGACTCGAACAGGTACCCAATGCGGGCGATTCGATTTTTGCGGTTTCGCAGGAGCTTATGAAATCGGTTACCGAGGAGAGAAAGAGAAAGGAGAGCGACGCGCTTGCCAATACCACGGCAAGGGTATCTCTCGACGACGTGTTCGGCAAGATTGCCGAGGGCAATATGAAGACTCTCAACCTTATCATCAAGGGCGACGTGCAGGGCTCCGTCGAAGCCGTAAAGCAGGAGGTTACCAAGCTCTCCAACGAAGAGGTGCAGGTAAAGGTAATTCACAGCGGCGCAGGTGCGATAAACGAATCGGACGTTATGCTTGCCGAATCCTCCAACGCTATCATTCTCGGCTTTAACGTCCGTCCCGATTCCAAGGCACGCGTAACCGCCGAACGCAGTAAGGTTGACATAAGAGGCTATAGGGTCATTTACGACCTCATAGACGATATGGAAAAGGCGCTTAAAGGTATGCTTACCCCCAAGTACGAGGAAGTATATCTCGGCAAGTGCGAAGTCCGTCAGACCTTCAAAATTACGGGCGTCGGCAATATCGCGGGTTGCTACGTTCTCGACGGCAAAATAGTCAGGGGCGGCAAGCTTAGAATTTACCGCGACGATATTTTGGTCGTAGAGGGCAACGTACAGCAGCTAAAGCGTTTTAAGGACGACGTCAAGGAAGTCAATTACGGCTATGAGTGCGGCTGTGCCATAGAGGGCTTTAAGGACATTAAAGTCGGCGATATTATTGAGTGTTATTCCATTGAGGAAATCAAGGCCGACAAATAAGAGGTGAAAATGAAAGGCATCAGAGGAGAGAGGCTTGCCAGTCAGTTCCGCGAAGAAATTTACCGCGTTATTTCCACGGATTTAAGAAATAAATACCCCGGGTTGAGCGCAATTATCAGCGTTACGGAAGCCGACGTCGCCCCGGACTTAAAGAGTTGCAGGGTATACGTAAGCATCTTCGACGCCGACGGTGAAAGGCGAAAAAACAGCTTTGACGTTTTGGTTGCCAACGCGGGTTATATAAGGCACTGCCTTTCCAAGGTTTTGAGAATCAGAACCGTGCCCGAGCTTAGGTTTACCCTCGACGAAAGTATGGAATACGGGGACAGAATCGATAAAATTCTGAAAGGTATCGAACGCCCGGAGGACTCAGATGACTAATTCGTCGCTTTCCGAAATTGCAAGCGTTTTAAAAAATTCGAAAAATATCGCCGTTACCTGTCACGTCCGCCCCGACGGCGACGCGGTGGGCAGCGGTCTTGCGCTGTGCCTCGCCTTGAATAAGGCGGGTAAAAAGGCCTATATGCTGTGCGAGGACGGCATACCCGAAAGGCTGAAAATTTTGCCCGCGACCCACGACACGTATAACGATATTCCGGTGCCTTTGGAAACGCTCGACCTGTTCGTATCGGTCGACGCGGCGGACTTATCGAGAATAGGAATATTCGAAAGGCGTTTTGCGTCTTTCAAGGGTAAAACGGTGAATATCGACCACCATATTTCCAACCCCGGTTTTGCGCAATATAATTACGTGTTGCCGGGCAGTACGGCAACTTGCGAAATATTACCCGAAATACTCTGCGCTGCGGGTCTGGAAATCGATAAAGAAGTTGCCGACCTTTTAGCTATGGGACTTCTGACCGACAGCGGCAATTTCTCCCACGGCGACGTGACAGCCAAGACCTTTTCGGTCGCGGCGATGCTCAGGGAAAAAGGCGCGGACTTTTGCAATATAGGTTACGAAATGTTTACGCGCCAGACCAAGGGCAGGGCGGAGCTGTACGGCAAGGCCATAAACGGTATGCGTTTCGCGCTCGGTGATAAGCTTGCTTTTATCACCGTAACGCAGGCGGATTTCGCGGCGACCGGCACGGACAAAAGCCATACCGAGGGCTTTGTCGACTTTCCTCTTTCCATAGACGGCGTGGAGGTTTCAATAGCGCTTATGGAAGTCAAGGAGGGGCAATACAAGGTTTCCCTGCGCAGCCGGAGCATAAACGTAAACACCATAGCTCAGTCGTTCGGCGGCGGCGGTCACGTTCTCGCGAGCGGCTGTATGCTTTTCGGCGAATATGAAGAGGTCGTAGAGAGACTGACGCGCGCGGTAAGTCTTGAATTATGACGGGTTTTATAAATATCGATAAGGCCGAGGGCGTCAGTTCGGCAAGAGAGGTTGCGGTTATAAAGCGACTTACAAAAATGCCGTGCGGACATATGGGCACGCTCGACCCTATGGCGAGCGGCGTGCTCCCCGTTGCTATCGGCAATGCGTGCAGGCTGTTCGATTATTTCCTTACCAAAGAGAAGAAATACGTTGCCGATTTCCGTTTCGGCGAAGAATACGATACGCTCGATACTACCGGCACGCTTATAAAGTGCGGCGCGAGGTTGCCCGCTTTGGACGAGGTGCTCGGGGTTATTCCCCGTTTGACGGGCGAAATAATGCAAGTTCCGCCTAAATACAGCGCCAAATGCGTCAACGGCAAGAGAAGCTACCGGCTTGCGAGAGAGGGCGAAGACTTCGTCCTCCCGCCCAAAAAGGTCAAAATAGGCTCGGTAAAGCTGCTCGGGCGGAAAGACGATAGGACTTTTACGTTTGAGATAACGTGCGGCGGCGGAACCTACATACGCTCGATAGTCAGAGATATGGCCGCTATGCTTAACACCGTAGGCAGCATGAGCGCGTTGAAAAGAGTTGCGAGCGGTCCGTTTATAATTGAAAATTCCGTTAAGACGGCGGCGCTCACAGAGGAAAACGTGCACTCTTTCGTTATTCCGTGCGAAAGCGTGATTGACCTGAAAGAAATTCATGCGGGCAAAGCCGATTGGCGCAAGCTTTCCAACGGCGTAGCCGTAAGTTGCGCAACGGAAGACGGACTTTATAAAATCTATGACGACGGCGAAGTCTTTTACGGACTTGCGGAAGTAAAATGCGGAACGCTGAAAGTGAGGACAAAATTATGTTGAAAGTTATCAGATACGGTCAGGATGAATACGAATTTCCTGCACTTATAGTGCTCGGCTGTTTCGATGCTATTCATCTCGGTCACAGGGAGCTTCTTAAAAAGGCAAAACTTCAAGCTAAAATAAACGGTCTCGATTTGGGCGTTATGATGTTTAAGGACGGTAAGGGCGGCAAACTCGTCTATTCCTTTGAGGAGAGGTTGGCGCTTCTTGAACAATTTAACGTTAAATTCGTCTTGGAGATTGAGTTCAACGACGAATTCAAGGCCATAACGCCGCTGGATTTTCTGCGCGGAATAGAGGAAAAAATAAACGCCAAGGCGTATATGAGCGGCAAGGATTTTCGTTTCGGGGCCGGCGCAAAGGGTAAGTCCTCGACCCTCAAGAATTACGCCGATGACGAAGAAAACGGCGTTTGGTATATGTCTATAAAAGACGTCGATTTAAACGGCGAAAAGGTCAGTACTACGCTCATAAAATCCTGCCTTGACGACGGTAACGTGATGAAAGCCGGCCGCCTTCTCGGAGGCGAATTTACGGTCTGCGGCGAGGTGGTAAAGGGCGACGGAAGAGGCTCGACTGTCGTCGGTTATCCTACGGTCAATATAGAATACCCCGAATGGAAGCACCCGTTAAAGCAGGGCGTGTATTCTGTCAGGAGCGAAATTGACGGGGCGGAGTATCAGGGTATTGCCAATTTCGGCCCGTGCCCTACTTTCGGAGTGGACCGCGTAGCCTTGGAGGTATACTTCAACGACTACAGCGGCGATTTGTACGGCCGCACGCTCTCGGTCAAGTTCGTCGATTACCTACGCGACATAGAAACTTTCGATTCCGCCGACGCTCTCTCCGAGCAAATCGGAGGAGATTTGCATAAGGCTTTGGAAGAGCAGGCCGCAACCTTGGAACAACCCGCCACGGAAGAGATAACGGAAGAACCCGTAACCGTGGAACAACCCGCCACGGAAGAGGTAACGGAAGAACCCGCAACCTTGGAGCAACCCGCCACGGAAGA
>CAZELQ010000021.1:11344-15276 GCA_964513195.1 uncultured Clostridia bacterium
CCACGGAAGAGGTAACGGAAGAACCCGCAACCTTGGAGCAACCCGCCACGGAAGAGGTAACGGAAGAACCCGCAACCTTGGAGCAACCCGCCACGGAAGAAGTAACGGAAGAACCCACAACCTTGGAGCAACCCGCCGCGGAAGAGGTAACGGAAGAACCCACAACCTTGGAACAACCCGCCACGGAAGAGGTAACGGAAGAACCCGCAACCTTGGAACAACCCGCCGCGGAAGAGGTAACGGAAGAAATTATTGCCGAAGAGGCGGCGGAGAGCAAAGACGTTGATTAAATTCGGCCCGAGCGGCAACAGCGAAAGCTTTTATGAAATGGGTTTCAAGCACACCGTGCAAGCGCCCGAATATCTAAAGAGATTCGGCCTCGATTGTTACGAATATTCTTTCGGCAGAGGGTTTACGATGTCGGAGGACAAGGCGCTCGAAATCGGCGCCGCTTTTTCGGACGCGGAGAAAGAGATAAGCGTTCACGCGCCCTATTATATCAATTTTGCCAATCCCGACGACGAGGCGGCACAGAAATCATATAACTATGTTTTGACAAGCGCTAAATTCGTAAAGCTTTTGGGCGGCGACCGCATAGTGTTCCATCCGGCGGCGCAGGGAAAGGCAACCAGAGAACAAGCTGTAAGTCTTACGGCGGAAAGGCTGAAAGTTCTGCGCGATTACGTCTATCTCAACGGGTTTGAAAATCTTAAATTCTGTCCGGAAACTATGGGAAAACTTGCGCAGATAGGAACGGTTGAAGAGATAGCGTCTTTCTGCAAAATCGATAAAATTTATACTCCGTGCGTGGATTTCGGTCACGTAAACGCGAGGGAGCAGGGCAGCTTAAAGACGGTAAACGACTATAGGGAACGCTTGAACTATCTGATAGCCGAATTGGGCTATGAGAGAATGAAGCATTTTCACGTGCATTTTTCGAAGATTATGTACGGCGGCAGGGGCGAGATAAAGCACCTTACGTTTGCGGACGACGTCTATGGGCCGGAATTCGAACCGTTGGCGGTTGCGCTTAAAGAGCTTAAACTCGAGCCATATATCGTGAGCGAGTCGGACGGCACGCAGGCCGAGGACGCCGCCACAATGAAAGAAATATACAATAGTGTTGACATATAAAAAAGTTTTTGGTAGAATATTATGGTAAAAAATATCGCAAAATCCATACTTGAAGCGACGGGCGCGGACGCGTTGGTTACGTCTGCCGCAGACTTGAGGTTTTATCTTACGGGCTTTTCAAGCTCGTTCGGTATCGTTATCGCCGACAGCGATAAAACGGTATTCTACACCGATTCGAGATATCTCGAGGCCGCGGAGAAACAGCTCGCGGGCAGCGGCGTCTCCGTCTGCGAATACGAAAAAGGCTCGCTTTACGGCAAGCTGCTAAAAGGTTTCGGAACGGTCGCCGTTCCCTTCGACAGGCTTACGGCGAGAGAGTATATCGCATATAAAGACGCGGGCTTCGGCCTCATAGACAGCACGCCGCATTTCGAAAAGAAAATGGCGGTGAAGTCGGAAGAGGAGATTGCGAATATTTCCCTTGCTTGCGCGGCAACCGACAGGGCGTTTTCGGAGCTTCTTCCCGCGATAAAGGAGGGCGTCAGCGAAAACGAGCTTGCCGCAATGCTCGAATACCTCATGCGAGTGCACGGCGCAAGCGGCGTGAGCTTCGAGACGATCTGCGCGTTCGGACCTAACGGAAGCGTTCCCCACCACGAAACGGGAACGACCGTATTGAAATACGGCGACCCGATACTGATTGATTTCGGTTGCAAAATAAACGGGTACTGCTCCGATTGTACGCGAACGTTTCTGTTCGGCGACGACAAAAAGCACGGGGAATTTAAACGGCTTTACGAAAGAGTGTTGGCCGCCCATATGCTCGTAAAGGAGCAATTCCATTCGGGAATGACGGGTAAAGAGGGCGACGCGATAGCCCGCGATTACCTTGCAAAGTACGGCCTCGCAAAATATTTTACCCATTCGCTCGGCCACAGCTTAGGCATAAATATTCACGAAAGCCCCAATCTTACGCCCTCGGATGAAAACGTTTTCCGTGACGGAATGGTTTTTTCGGACGAGCCCGGCGTCTATATTGCCGGTAAGGCGGGAATAAGAATAGAGGACACGGTCACCTTAGAGGGCGGCAACGTTAAAAGCCTCACAAATTCAGATAAAAATCTTTTAATTTTATAATTACCATTAACAAAATATAAGGAGAAATCAAAATGGCATCTATGTTAGCAGGAGACATCAGGAAGGGTTCAACCTTTGAATATAACGGCAAGGGCGTTTATACCGTAACCGAATTCCAGCACGTTAAGCCCGGTAAAGGCGCGGCGTTCGTAAGGGCAACCCTGAAGAACGTCGTTACGGGGCAAGTTCTTTCGGACGTCACGTTCAACCCCACGGCAAAGTTGGAAACCGCGCAGGTTGAAACGAGAAAGATGACCTATTCCTATACCGACGGCGAGTTCTACTATTTCATGGATCCCGATTCTTTTGAAATGACTACCTTGAATCTCGATCAGGTTGAGGACGCTCTCAAATATATCAAAGAGAACGATATGGTCACGATAAAATTCCTGCACGGTACGGCTTTCTCCGTAGAGCCCGAAAACTTCGTGGAGCTTAAAATAATCGAGTGCGAGCCGGGCGTAAAGGGCAACACCGCGACCAACGCGCTTAAAAACGCAACCGTTGAAACGGGTGCCACGGTGCAGGTTCCCATGTTCGTCGAAGAGGGTGAAATTATCAGAATTGACACCAGAAGCGGCGAATATATGTCGAGGGTAGGCAAGTAATTTTAAATGAAAGCGGTCGTCCAGCGCGTAAAAAACGCGTCTTTAAAGGTAGACGGTCGGCTTATCTCCTCGATAGGTTGCGGTCTCGTCGTGTTTTTGGGTGTGAAGCGGGGAGACGGACAGGCACAGGCGCGACGAATTGCGCAGAAGGTCGCCGCGCTCCGCGTGTTCGTGGACGCTAACGGCAAAATGAATCTCGCCCTGAAAGATGTCGGCGGCGAAGTTTTGCTCGTGTCGCAGTTTACGCTGTACGGCGACGCGTCTCACGGCAACCGTCCCAGCTTTACGATGGCGGAGGAGCCGGCTAAGGCGAACGCGCTCTACGAATTTTGCGCGGAGGAATTGCGCGCGCAGGGCGTAAACGTCAGTTTAGGCGTTTTCGGCGCCGATATGCAGATAAGTCGGCACGACGACGGACCGGTAACCATTATTTTGGAAATAGATTAAAATATTGACAGACCGACGCGTTCGGTCTGTTACTGCGTTAAATATATGCATTTTTTCAAACATTTAAGGACGGTTTGCCGTCACAGACGCGCCGTACGCAAAAATTGCTTCAAGGCGGGGCTTATAAAGCAGGGCTTATTGCACGACCTCTCCAAATTTTCCCCGCAAGAGTTTATCGCGGGCGCGAAATACTATCAGGGTAACCGCAGCCCGCAGGCGAGGGAGAGGGAGCTGTTCGGCTACTCCGCCGCATGGCTGCACCACAAGGGCAGAAATAAGCACCACTTCGAATATTGGACGGACGTCGCCGCGGACGGCAAGCGCGTATGCGTGGAAATGCCGCCCCGATACCTTGCGGAAATGGTATGCGACCGCGTCGGCGCAAGCAAGATTTATAAGGGTAAAGCGTACACGAATTCCGCCCCGCTCGAATATTTTTTAAGCAGAAAGGACAGTGCGGAAATGCACCCCGCCACAGCAGAGAAATTGGAGTATTTTTTGCGCCTTTTGGCAGAGCAGGGCGAAAGAGCTATGTTCGGTCGGCTTAAAGCTTTCGTCAAGGAGAGCAAAAAGCGCGCAAACCGCAGGCAATAAAAAAGGCGTCCATACAAAATTGTACGGACGCCGTTTTCGTTTTTATAATACCTTTGGCTTTTATTCCGTTGC
>CAZELQ010000022.1:0-15120 GCA_964513195.1 uncultured Clostridia bacterium
TTCACTACGTTCGCAATGACGATAAAACAAACTATTCAATAAATTGTAATTTATCGGGCGGAAAGATATTCGTCGATTGCTTTTGCGGCCGTCTTGCCCGCGCCCATTGCGAGAATTACGGTCGCCGCGCCCGTGACGGCGTCGCCGCCCGCATAAACGCCCTCCTTAGAGGTCTTGCCCGTAGACTCCTCAACGATTATGCCGCCGTGGCGGTTGACCTCCAAGCCCGCCGTCGTATTCTTTATAAGCGGGTTGGGGGCGGTACCTATGGACATAATCACGCAGTCCACGTCTATTACGTATTCGCTTCCCTTAATTTCCACGGGGCGTCTTCTGCCCTTTTCGTCGGGTTCGCCAAGCTCGCATTTTATAACCCGCATACCGCACACGAAGCCGTTCTTGGGGTCGCGCCGGTCGTCGGGGTTGTTATAGCCGAGAATTTCCACGGGGTTGCGGAGGATTTCGAATTTGATACCCTCCTCCCGTGCGTGCTCTACCTCTTCCTTACGCGCGGGGAGCTCCTCCATAGAGCGGCGGTAGACTATGTAGACGTCGTCCGCGCCCAATCTGAGCGCCGTACGCGCCGCGTCCATCGCGACGTTGCCGCCGCCGACTACCGCGACCTTTTTGCCGTGCAGAATGGGAGTTTGGCTGTCCGCCTTATAGGCTTTCATAAGATTGCTTCTGGTGAGGAACTCGTTTGCCGAATATACTCCCTTTAAGCTCTCGCCGGGTATGCCCATAAAACGGGGCAGACCCGCGCCCGAGCCGACGAACACGGCCTGATAACCGCTTTCGAACAGCTCGTCTATAGTTATCGTCTTGCCGACGACGACGTTGGTTTCGACGTCCACGCCGTAGGTCTTAAGGGTTTCCACTTCCTTTTGAACTATCGATTTGGGCAGACGGAATTCGGGTATGCCGTACACCAGCACGCCTCCCGCAAGGTGAAGAGCTTCGAATACGGTCACCTTATAGCCCTTTTTGGCAAGGTCGCCCGCGCAGGTGAGTCCCGAGGGACCCGAGCCTATCACGGCTACTTTCTTGCCGTTGGACGCGGGAAGGACCACGCCGCCCTTGAAATTGTCGTTATGGTAGTCGGCGACGAAGCGCTCCAGCCTGCCTATGCCGACGGGCTCGAACTTAATGCCGAGGGTGCACTTGCTTTCGCACTGGCTCTCCTGCGGGCAGACCCTGCCGCACACCGCGGGAAGGGAAGAGCTCAGAGATATCGTCCGATAGGCGCCCTCGAAGTCGCCCTTTTTAACCCTGTCTATAAAGGCGGGAATATCTATATTTACGGGACAGCCCGAAACGCAGGGCTTGTTTTTACAATTCAGGCATCTGTCCGCCTCGGCAACAGCCAGCTGTTCGGTATAGCCGAGAGCCACCTCCCCGAAATTGCGGGCGCGCGTCTTTGCGTCTTGTACGGGCATTGCGTTTTTCTTGGGTTGGATCGCCATTTTACTTTACCTCCTTTGAAAAGAGATTACAGCACTTTTCACGCTCGGCACGCTCGAATACGGCGTACGCGGAGGAACGCATCATGGCCTCGTCGAAGTCCACTTCGAAGCCGTCGAAATCGGGGCCGTCGACGCAGGCGAACACCGTTTTGCCGCCCACGGTAAGGCGGCAACCGCCGCACATTCCCGTGCCGTCTATCATTATGGGGTTCATCGACACCGTTGTGGGCACGCCGTAGGGCTTCGTGGTTGCGACGACGAATTTCATCATTATAAGCGGACCTATGGCTATGACCTCGTCGTAATTTTCACCCGCCTCTATCGCTTCCTTTAACGGCGCCGTCACCACGCCCTGACGGCCGTAGCTGCCGTCGTCCGTCATAACGGTAAGCTTGTCGGAGCAGGCTTTGAACTCGTCCCCGAGAATAAGCAAATCCTTGTTTCTGAAACCGATTATGGAATGTACCTCGCAGCCGAGCTCCTTGAAACGCCGAGCCACGGGCAGAGCGATTGCGCAGCCTACGCCGCCGCCGACGATGCACACCTTTTTAATGCCGTCGGTCTTAGTGGGGCAACCGAGAGGGCCTACGAAATCGCAGATATATTCGCCCTCGCATTTGGCGTTGAGGCGCATAGTCGTACCGCCGACAACCTGAAATATTATCTTTACCGTACCGGCCTGCCTGTCGTAGCCCGCAACCGTGAGGGGAATCCTCTCACCGTCCTCGTCCACGCGCAAGATGATAAATTGGCCGGCCTGCGCCTTTTTGGCAACCATCGGCGCGTAGATATCCATCATTGTGACGGTGGGATTGAGTATGCGCTTTTTTGCAATTTTATACATTTTTGTCTATGCCTTCCTGTTCGGATTTTTCTATAGCTTTGATCGATTTTATAAGTCTTACGGGGTAGGGCGCTTCGTCCTCGGTTCCGAAACGAACCTCCCTTACAACACCGCTTTGCACACGGTTGTGTCTGCCGAGGGGCGCGGCTACGCGCATACCCTCCGAAACGCCCGCAAACGGGCACAAATACCAATATTTTAAACCGACCACGTTGGGGTCTTCCGGGAACTCCACCGCAACGAAACGCAATTTTTCGTCCATTTGAATTATTATACCATAATATGAATAAAAAAAGCAATAAAATGAACGGGATTTAAAAGGGCGCGGTGCATAAATGCACCGCGCCCCGTATCTATATAATTTATTACTTCTTTGCGTCGTTTTGGGCAACGACCTCTACCTTGTCGTAGTAGCCGCAGTTCTTGCACACCCTGTGCGCCTGCATAAGCTCGTGACAATGGGGGCACTCAACAAGCGTGGGCGCCGTAGCCTTATAGTTTGCAAATCTCTTGTCCGTTCTGCTCTTGGACTGTTTTCCCTTGGGTACTGCCATTTATATACACCTCTTTTTATTTTTCTTGATTTATTTTTATGCCTTCACAGCCCTCTTTACAGAGCAAAACTTTAGGTTGGCTGAAAAGAAACGCGTCGTTTACGGCCTGCTCCAAATCGAGATTATAGCCGTCGTAGAGATAGTTTTCGCCGTCGTCTTCGGTGACGAAAAGCGCTTCCGCCGAATATTCAACCTTTTTCTCCGCAGGCTGCAGGCAATAGCTGCACTGACCTTTCAGCGTATAGCCAATCGTGAAGCGAACCTCTACCGAGCCGTCGTCGAATATCTCGTAAGAGCCGAAAAGCTCAACCTCGTCAACGCCGCACAGGGGTATTATTACCGAGCCGACGGACGGCTTGAAACGGTATGAAAAGTCGCCCGTGTACTGAGCTTTGGCGAGAAGCCTTTTAATCTCTAATTTCATAAGCTAAAACGACTATACGATTATATTATAATAGGAAACGGTTTGTCAATCAATTTTCAAACGGGTTAAAAAAACTTTTTGATTAAACGAGTTCCGCCGTTTCGCGGGCAATTACGAGCTCTTCGTTGGTGGGAATTACCAGAATTCTGACCTTGCTGTCCTTTGCCGATACTTCGTGTATGCCGTCCACCCTTACCGCGTTTTCCTTTTTGTCGAGCTTTACGCCGAGGAATTCGAGCCCTTCGCATATACCCTCGCGGACGCCCGGTGAGTTTTCGCCGATGCCTGCGGTGAAGACAATGCAGTCAAGCCCGCCCATAGCCGCCGCATAGGCGCCGACGTACTTCTTGGTCTGATAGTTGAACATGTCGAGGGCGAGAGCGCAACGCGCGTTGCCCGACTTAGCTCCGCCGTCCAAATCTCTGAAATCGGAAGAGACGCCGGAAATGCCCGCAACGCCGCATTGTTTGTTGAGATAGGTTACGACGTCGGCGTGGCTTAAGCCCTTCTTCCTTGCCAAGAACTCGACCGCGGAAGCGTCGATATCGCCCGAACGCGTACCCATGAGAACGCCCGCAAGAGGCGTGAAGCCCATGCTGGTATCTACGCATTTGCCGCCGTCAACCGCCGTAATCGAAGAACCGTTGCCGAGATGGCAGGTAACAATCTTTAATTCTTCGGGCTTCTTGCCGAGGTATTTTGCCGCCTCCTGTGAGACGAACTTGTGGCTGGTGCCGTGGAAGCCGTACTTTCTTACGCCGTATTCCTTGTAGTCCTCGTACCTAATGCCGTACATGTACGCCTTTTCGGGCATAGTCTGGTGGAACGACGTATCGAATACGAGAGCCATGGGCGTACCGGGCATAACTTCCATACATGCCTTTAATCCGGTAGCCGCCGCGGGATTGTGCAGGGGCGCGAGCTCGAAGGTCTTTTCCTCAAGAACCTTGAGCACCTCCGGGGTGACGAGCGTGGTCTTTTTGAAGTATTCGCCGCTGGCGACTATTCTATGGCCTACGGCGCCAATCTCCTTCATGGACTTGATAACGCCTATCTCGCCGTCCTGAAGCGCGTGGAGCACAAGCTCTATCGCTACTTTGTGGTTGGGCATGTCCTGATTGTATACCTTTTCATGGCCGTTGCCCTTTGCCTTTAAAAGGGAACCCTCTATGCCTATTCTCTCGCAACCGCCCTTTGCAAGGACGGCTTCGGTTTCCATATCTATAAGCTGGTATTTGAGGGATGAGCTCCCTGCGTTTACGACTAAAATTTTCATAATATCTCCTATTTGATTTTTCTCTCGTCGATTTCTTTTTCAAGACGTTGAAAAAGAAATCCGACGGTTTTGAGGGCGGTCTCGGCATATTGGTAAATGACTGAGCCAAAACGCAAGCGAGACGAACTATTGCGCAGTATATAAACGGAGAAGCGCTTATTCTGCTTGAAGTGCAGTTACGGCGACGGTCGCCACGATATCTTCCACGTTGCAGCCGCGGGAAAGATCGTTTAAAGGCCTTGCAAAACCCTGACATACGGGGCCGATTGCCATATAGCCGCCGAAGCGCTGTGCGATTTTATAGCCGATATTGCCCGCGTTGATATTGGGGAATACGAACACGTTCGCGTGACCCGCAACCTTGGAGCCGGGCGCCTTGAGCTGTCCTACTTCGGGAGCTACCGCCGCGTCGAACTGGAACTCGCCGTCCAACGCGAGGTCGGGAGCCATTTCCTTTGCGAGCGCGGTCGCCTGCTGTACCTTGGGTACGGTCTGATAGAACTTGTCGTCGTTGCCGCTGCCCTTGGTTGAGAACGAGAGCATTGCCACTCTTGGCTCTATGCCCGCAATGGACTTCGCGGTCTTGGCAGAAGATACGGCGATGTCCGCAAGCTGCTGTGCGTCCGGCTCGATATTTATCGCGCAGTCGGCGAATACGGCCACGCCGTCGGGATTATATTTGTTTTCGCCCTCGGGAGCTATCATAATGAAGCAACTCGATACGGTCTTGATGCCGGGCGCGGTCTTAACGACCTGCAATCCGGGACGGAGGGTATTTGCGGTAGAATGGCAAGCGCCCGAAACGTAGCCGTCCACGTCGCCCGCTTTGAGCATAAGCGCGCCGAACATCGTCCTGTCCTTAGCCTGTACAAGCGCTTGCTCCTCGGTCATACCCTTTGCCTTTCTCGCCTCGTATAAAATGGCGGCGTACTTTTCGGTCTTGTCGGAAGTGAGCGGGTCGATTAAGGTTACGCCCTTGAGGTCAACCCCGGGAGCGACCTTTTTGCACTCTTCCTCGTTGCCGATAAGCACGATTTTGGCAATCCCTTCTTCGGTAATTCTGGCCGCAGCCTCGATTACGCGCTTGTCCTCGCCCTCGCACAAAACGATGGTCTTGCCGCGAGCGGCCGCCTTTGCCTTGATTTGTTCAAGTAAACCCATATCAAAACTCCTTAAAAATGCTTTATTTCCGTTTGCTTTTAGGTTATAATACCCGAGAAGCAAGCTAATATTCAACGGAATTATTATACTACATTCATTCATAATTGTAAAGGTATAAAATGAAAATTTGTGCGATTATTTGCGAATTTAACCCCTTCCATAACGGGCATGCCTACCTTTTGGAAAAGGCGAGAAAATTAAGCGGCTGCGACTTCGTTTTGTGCGTTATGAGCGGGCAATTCACCCAGCGCGGCGAAATATGCCGCACGGACAAATTTCTGAGGGCGAAGCACGCCGTTTTGTGCGGCGCCGACGGCGTGACGGAGCTGTACGCCCCCTTTGCCGTGGCCCCCGCCGAGATTTTCGCAAGGGGCGCCGTCAAGCAGATTTGCCGCCTCGACGGGGAGATTACCCTTGCTTTCGGCTGCGAGAGCGGAACGGAGAAAGAATTTTTGAAGGCGGCGGCTCTTTTAAACGACGAGAGCGGGCGGTTTAAAAGTCTTCTGAGCGACGGGCTCGACCGCGGGGAGAGCTATATAAGAAGCTATAAAAAGGCGTTCGAAGGGTGCGGCGGCGACGGCGCGCTTCTCTCCTCCCCCAACAATATCTTGGGCGTGGAATACGCGAAAGCGGTGCAAAAAGCGGACAAACATATAGATTTACTGCCCGTCGGGCGCGTGGGCGCGGGCTTCGGCGACCAAACGCTTAAAGACAATTTTTCATCGGCGGGGGCAATCCGCAAAAACGCGGGCAGCGCTATGCTTTCGGGCAATATGCCGCTTTGCTCTTTAAACGATTTCCTGTCGTCGCCCGACAACGAGGCGCGGTTTAAGACGCTTGCCGCAGATATGCTGTTTTTGTGCGAGAAAGAAAATCTTAAAAAAATTTACGGCCTCGGCGAGGGCTTGGAAAACAGACTGAAAAAACTTTCGGACGAGGGGCTAGGCTACGACGGCATAGTCGAACGCGCGTCGGGAAAAAGATACACGAAAACGCGTATCGCCCGTATTCTATGCGCAAATCTCTTGGAACTTTACCAAAACGACACGGAGAAATTTTTAAACGAACCCGTTGGATGCAAACCGCTCGCCGTGAAAAAGGAGGTCGCGGACAAGCTGTTGCCGCTTATTAAGCCCGCGGAAACGGCAAACGGGTGCGAAAAACTCACCTCGCGCGCGTACGCGCTATGGCGGCACCTGTCACGCCCTCTTCTCATTGACAATCCGAACGAAAAGATGATTATCGTATAGCTTAAAGGCGGCGCCATACGGCGCCGCCTTTAAGTATTATTTAAATTTTTTATCAGCTTATCGTCTCTACGTTAATGAGGTTGGAATTGCCGCTCTTTCCGTTGGGCGTTCCGCCCGTCAGGACGATTTTGTCGCCCTTACGGACGAGGCCCGTATCGATAGCCGCGCGCTTTGCGTAGTGGAACAGTACGTCCACCGAATAGAACTCCTCGCTCATCACCGGTATTACTCCCCAGCTGAGGGCAAGTCTTCTGTAAGCGCGCTCGTCGGTGGTCATACCGATAATGTCTATCATGGGACGGAAACGGGAAACCATTCTCGCAGTGCCGCCCGTCCTCGTACATACCACTATCGCCTTTGCGCCGATGTCCTGCGCAAGGGTGCACGCCGAATGGGAAAGCGCCTCCGCGAGGTTCTTTATGTGGAAGTCGCTGTCCTTTATATAGAATATGTAGTTGGTGTTCATTTCGGCCTGCTCGGCTATTTTTGCCATAGCCTTTACCGCCTCAACGGGGTATGCGCCCGCCGCCGTTTCGCCCGAGAGCATTATTGCCGAGGAGCCGTCGTAAACGGCGTTGGCGACGTCGGAAATCTCCGCACGCGTGGGGCGGGGCTGCTTTATCATAGACTCCAGCATTTCGGTTGCTGTTATCGAACGCTTGCCCCGTATGCGGCACTTGTTTATTATCATCTTCTGAATTGCGGGCAGCTCCTCGAAAGGCACTTCCACGCCGAGGTCGCCGCGGGCAACCATTACGCCGTTGGTTACCTCCAAAATGGAATCGAGGTTATTCACGCCCGCCCTGTTTTCTATCTTTGCTATAAGCTCTATCTGGTCGTCGGTATCGCCGCACTCGCGCAGCCAATTCCTCACGTCGATGAGGTTCTGCGCGTTGGAAACGAACGAACAGGCGACGAAATCCACGCCCTGCTCAACGCCGAACTTCAAGTCGGATTTGTCCTGCTCCGAAAGGTATTCCATTTCCAATTCCTTATCGGGGAAGAACATCGACTTGCGGTTGGAGAGCTCGCCGCCGGTGAGCACCTTGCACACGACGTCGGGCTTTTCCACTTTTACGACCTGAAAAGTTATTAGCCCGTTGTTTAAAAGAATTTTATCGCCGGGGTTCATCTGTTCGCAGATGCCGCCGAAAGAAACGGAAACGCGGGTCTTGTCGCCCTCGATGGGCTCCGTGGTAAACGTAAAGGTGTCGCCCTCCTTTAAGTTGACCTTGCCCTTGGCAAAGGTCTTTATTCTGAATTCGGGACCTTTGGTGTCAAGCATTATGGGCAGGGGCACTTTCTTCTTATCGCGCACTTTCTTTATCAACGCTATTTTTTCGGCATGCTCTTCGTGCGTGCCGTGGGAAAAATTCAACCGCGCGACGTTCATGCCCGCGTCGATAAGGGCGGAGAGCACCTCCTCCGTTTGGCTTGCGGGGCCTAAGGTACAGATAATCTTGGTCTTTTTCATTAGGGTATAACTCCTTATTACTCTATATATTTTAAAATAATCCGAGAAAAAAATCAATATTATTTATGAAATAGTTTTGTAAAAGTTGCAAAAGTATGGTAAACTGTTTGCAATCCGAGTTAGTTATACGGCTGCGGGCAAAGAAATTTGCGTGAGGAAAGTCCGGGCATCGCAGGGCAAGGGTGCCTGCTAACGGCAGGTGAAGGCGACTTTAAGGAAAGTGAACAGAAATATACCGCAAACTTTTAGTTTGTAAGGTTGGAATGGCGAGGTAAGAGCTCACCGCGCGGCCGGCGACGGCTGCGGCCAGTCAAACCCCACCCGATGCAAGATTGGGATTCAGGCTTGCTTTAATGCAGGGGCGGCCCGTCCGTCTGAATCCGTTAATATCGCTTGAGCGCGCGGGCGACCGCGCGCGTAGATAGATAGCCGTACACGACAGAACCCGGCTTACAGACTAAGCTCGGATTTATTTTGGCTTTAAGGGCGCGCCCGCGGCGCGCCTTTATCTTTTACGGCAAACGTTTCCACCCGCATTTTTATGCGTAACCGTTGACATTTTCCGCGCGGCGGTGATATACTGAATAAAACCGAATAAAAAGTCTGCTGTGTGCGTGATATGAGAAATTCGTAATCCACATTATTTTAACGGGAGCGAGCGTTTGCGGAAATAGACAAGGTCTGTACCGGAATACGGAAAGTTCGATTATTTTCCGCTTCGGCGCACCCACCTGCGAGACGCGGGTTAATACTTTTTCATACACGGCATAAGCGGATTTTTTTATTTTGTATGCAAATACTTGATTTTTAGGGCGGTTTGCCGTAAAATTATAAAAAAATTTAAAAGAGGTTGCTTTTATGCAAGAGATGACGGGCGTCGTGCCCAACTCCACCACTCCCTACGGCGAATTCAAAAACCACGTCGGCGAGGTCGTAACCATAAAGGGCGCGGTGCACAATATAAGAGATATGTCCGACTTCGCGTTCATAATCATAAGAACGGCAAGGGAGCTTATTCAGTGCGTCTATTCCCCCGAGTTTTCCGCTTACCGCTTGGACGAAAAGCTCGTCGAACAGTGCAGCGTCAGGGTGAGCGGAAAGGTCGTAAAGAGCGAAACGCGCGACGGCAGCGAGAGATACGAGCTTCAGATTCACGGAATCGATATTCTCTCCACCCCCGCCGCCATTCCGCCCGTGGTTATTTCCAAAAAGCAGATCAACGCCGACTTGAACGTCAACCTCGACTACCGCCCCGTAACCCTGCGCAACCCCAAGGAACGCGCGATTTTCAAAATTCAGGAAGGCATCCAGCGCGGCTTCCGCGAGTACCTTTCAGGGCAGGGCTTTACCGAAATTCACACGCCCAAGATAAATTTTGCGGGCGCCGAGGGCGGCACGAACGTTTTTAAGCTGGACTACTTCGGAAAGACCGTCTACCTTGCCCAAAGCCCCCAGCTCTACAAGCAGGCGCTCGTGCCCGTCTACGAGAGGGTATTCGAGATAGCGCCCGTGTTCAGGGCGGAGCACCACGACACCTCCCGCCACCTCAACGAGTACATTTCTATGGACTTCGAAATGGGCTTCATCGAGGATTTCACGGACATAATGAATATGGAGACGGGCGTGCTCAAATACATTATGGAACTGCTCAAGCGCGAGTATTCGGGCGAAATCGACATACTGAAGTGCGAGATACCCGAGATTACCGCCATACCTTGCATCCGCTTTAAGGACGCAAAGGAAATGTGCGTAAAGAAGCTTAAAAACATTACCGATATGAAGGACTTTGAGCCGGAGGAGGAGGCGTTCCTCGGCAAGTGGGCTAAACAGCAATTCGGTTCCGACTTTCTGTTCGTTACCCACTACCTCTCCAAAAAGCGTCCGTTTTACACTATGGACGACCCCGACGACCCCGAAGTCACACTCTCTTTCGACCTTCTGTTCCGCGGCATAGAGATAACCAGCGGCGGACAGCGTATACACGACTATAACCAACAGGTCGAAAAGATGAAAAAGCTCGGTATGAACCCCGGGGAGTTCGAAACCTACCTTATGCTTCACAAGTACGGCGCGCCCCCTCACGGCGGGCTCGGACTTGGACTCGAAAGGTTGACAATGCACCTTTTGGGTTTTAAAAACGTGAGAAACGCGGCGATGTTCCCGAGAGATATAAACAGGGTTACGCCGTAATTAAACGGTAACAGAAAGGCGCGGCTTTTTAAGCCGCGCCCCTTTTTATTGGGATTTATTCTTCTTGCGGTTGCGACGAAACGGAGGGAAAATCTATGAAGAATACCGAACCCTCGTCCACCTTAGAGGTAACGCCGAAATTAAAGTCGTGCCGCTGAAGTATGGTCTTGACTATGCTCAACCCTATTCCCGTACCCTTGACGGGGCGGGTATGAGTATCGTTGCTGCGGTAATACCTGTCCCAGATATGGGAAATTTCCTCTTCGGCTATGCCTTTGCCCGTGTCGCGCACGGCAAACCGTATTCTGTCGGTCTGCGGCGAGTAGGTCAACGAAACGTATACCGTTTTGTCCTCGCCCGTATAGTTTACCGCATTCGAAACGAGGTTGTAAATGACCTGATTTATCTTTTCCTCATCCGCCGAGGTGTATAAACCGGACGTTATGTCGACCATTATCGAATAGCCTTGCGTTTCCTGCAAATAGTTGAATTTGTTTATTACAGAGTAGACGAGCTCGGTCAGATTGAACACTTTCAAGTTTAATTGCTCTATTCCCGAGCGCAGCTTGGAGGTGCTCAAAACGTCGTTGACCAGCCCCGTAAGCCTGTCCGCCTCGTCGATGATGACCTGCAGGTGCTTCTCCCTCTTCTGTTTGTCGTCGCCCGAAATTTCCTGAATCATGGACGCATACGCCTTTATCATGGTGAGAGGCGTCTTTAAATCGTGCGAGACGTTGGCTATAAGTTCTTTCTGGAAGTCGTCGCTCTTTTTAATCTCGCCGCGCATATAGTTGAGCGTATCGGAAAGCTTGGCAATCTCGGTATATTCCAGCGAATTGAACTGAACGTCGTAGTTGCCCGCGGCCAGCTTTTCGGCCGTTCCCGATATGTCTCTTAACGGGCTGGACAGCTTTTTGGCAAGCGAATAGGAAACGAAGAAAGCTATGATGAGCGCTGCGGCAAAGGCGATGAGCATATATATTTCCATCTGCGTTACGGCATTCGAAACGGACGAAACGGAATAGCTTATAAGCATTTTGCACCGCATACCCTCAAAGGTGACGCAGGCGGCGTAATTGAACATATTGTTCCCGCCGCTTTTGGACATATATTCCTCTACGGAGCCCGCCTCCCAGCCGTTTAAATTGTTTTCCAGCTGCACGAAAGTACTATCCAAAAACGTTTCCGAGAGATTGGCGTCGGCATAGACGGGTTTGCCGTCCTCCGTATAAAGAAAAATTTCCACGCCCTCCGTAACGGAATAGCCGGACATCTTCCTTATTACCGTCGCGGTAGAAGCGTGGTTTTCGTTCATAGCCGCAATCAAATCGGCGCCGATGTTTCTTACGCGCTTTTTGGTTTCGGACATAACGGTGTTACCCAATACCCAATAGCACGTGATCGCGATTACGAGTATGAGTCCGGACGCGAAAAAAGCGAAATAGCGCCAAAGAATCGTGTTGGTGCTATAAATTCTCTTTAGTTTTTTCCGACGCGGCTTTTTAACTTTCGCCGCCGCCCCTTCAGACTTCAAACTTATAACCTACCCCCCTTAAGGTGACTATAAATTTGCGGTACTGCTTTAAATTTGCGCGCAGCATCTTAATGTGCGTATCGACCGTTCTGTCGTCGCCGTAAAAATCGAAGCCCCAAACGTCGTACAAAAGCTTTTCGCGCGTTAAGGCGATACCCTTGTTCTTTATGAAATAGAACAGTATTTCGTATTCCTTGGGCGTAAGGTCGGCCTTTTCGCCGTCAACGAACACGTTGCGGCCGGCAAAGTCGACGGTCAGCCCCTCGAAGGTGACTGTATCGCCGTCCTCTTCTTTCTGGCTTCGGCGTTTTGTTACGGCGTTTATTCTCGCCATAACTTCCTTGGGAGAAAACGGCTTGGTGACGTAGTCGTCCACGCCTATTTCGAAGCCGAAAAGCTTGTCGTACTCTTCGCCCCTTGCCGAGAGCATAATTACGGGAATATCTTTAAACTTCTTTATTTCCTTAACTGCGGAAAATCCGTCGAGGCGGGGCATCATTACGTCCATTAAGATTACGTCGTAATCGTTTTCGCGGCACAGGCGCACCGCGTCCATTCCGTCTACCGCTTCAAACGCCTGATTGCCCTCGAATTCGACATACTCTTTCAAAACGTTGCGAATCATCTCCTCGTCGTCCACGATAAGCACGCGCATAAATCCAGCCCTCCTTTACGGACTTTACAACTCTATACTATAATTATAAACACATTTTTGCAAAGGAAAATGGACGGACAATGAAAAATTAGTGAAAATAACTATAAAATTTTAAAATTTTAGGTTGACAACGCGGAAAGCAAGTGATAAAATACCAATACAAACAAATGTTTTTGCGGCCGTTGTGAACGGGACTCTGCCGCAAAATCAAAAAGAGGATTCGCCGTATGATCGATGCCGAAAGGTTGGAAATATTGACTGAAAGCGCCAAGTACGACGTCTCCTGCTCGTCCTCGGGTTCGAAAAGAGCGAACACGAAGGGCGGGCTGGGTAACGCTTCCGTCGGAGGAATATGCCACTCCTTTACCCCCGACGGAAGATGTATATCTCTTTTGAAAATTCTGATGAGCAACGACTGCCTCTACGACTGCGAATACTGCCCCAACCGCAGGAGCGCCGACGTTCCGCGGGCAAGCGTTACGCCCGACGAGATATGCGGGCTGGTTATGAATTTTTACAAACGCAACTATATCGAGGGGCTGTTCCTCTCATCTGCCGTTTTCGGCTCGCCGGACAGGACTATGGAGCTTCTGTGCGAGACGGTGGTGAAGCTGAGAAAGCAATATAACTTTAACGGCTACATTCATCTAAAGGGCATACCCAACGCCGACGACGCGCTCATTATGCGCGCGGCCAAATACGCAGACAGAATGAGCTTTAACGTGGAATTGCCGAGCGAGAAATCGTTGAAGCTGCTCGCTCCGCAGAAGAGCAAAAACGGCCTGCTTTTGCCGATGAAACGGCTGAGCGAGGCGATAATTTCGGACAAGGCAAACAAGGCGCGCAAAAACCGCGTCATACCCGCGGGGCAGACCACGCAGATGATAATCGGCGCCTCGCCCGAGAGCGACGGACAGATCCTGAGGCTGACCGAGGCGCTATACAGGAATATGGGGTTAAAGCGAGTTTACTACTCCTCCTACGTGCCCGTCGTCGCGAGCCCCAAGCTGCCCGCAACCGGAGCGGGGCTCTTGCGCGAGCACAGGCTGTACCAAGCCGACTGGCTGATACGCTTTTACGGCTTTGACGTGGCGGAAATTTGCGGCGAGGGCGAAAACCTTGCCGAAGAATACGACCCCAAATGCGCTTGGGCGCTTAAAAATATGCAGCTGTTCCCCGTCGAGGTTAACTCCGCGCCCCTCGAAACGCTTTTGCGCGTTCCCGGGATAGGCGCGCGGGGCGCCTACCGCATAGTCAACGCGCGCAGATACGGCGCCCTCGACTTCGACAATCTCGCCAAGATGCGGGTCGTGCTGAAACGCGCCAAACATTTTATTACGTGCAAGGGTAAATTTTACGGGAGCGAAAACGGAAGCGTCGTCAAGGCGGCGCTGGCGCTCGAAGCCGCCGGCCGCAGCGCCGAACAGCTTTCCATGTTTTCCGCACCTGAAGCCAATTTAAGCGCGTTGACGGGTGAGCTATGACCTATTACGTCGTCGACGGAAGCGAGGACTGCTTTTACACCGCCGTATTCGAGGCGTACGGGAAAAAAGAGTGTGTAATTACCTCCTCCCGCTTTATTCAGTTGGAGCTTGGCGGCGTGGCGGTTGAAGTAATTACCGACGGAGAAAAGGCGGAGCGGGTCAGGAAAAAGCTTTACGCGCTGGACAGGGGCGCGGCAAAGGACGTAAATTTATTGCTGCGCAGCTGCGACGGGAGAAAAGAGGTTGCCGCCTTAGAATATATCAGGCTGATTATAAAAAACGGCGGCGCCGTGCGGAATATGCTGGCGCATCCGGCCGTATCGGAGATGACCGACATAAGGGCGCGCGTGCTACGCGAGGTTGACAGAATGAAGGGCTTTCTGCGGTTTATGGAAAATTCACAAGGGGTTATGTACGCGCCATACTCTCCCGACAACGATATAACCGATATACTTGCGCGGCACTTTGCGGCAAGGTTTAAAAATCAGCGGTGGGTTATACACGACGTCGCGCGGAAAAAAGCGGCGCTATACAATGGCGGGGAAATCGTCATAACCGACGTGAGCGACGCGGAGGTCTGCCTTTCGGAATACGAAAAATATTTCGAGGACTTGTGGCGGAAGTACTATAAGTCCGTGAACATTGCCCAACGCCCGCACGAAAAGCAGATGAGGAGCTATATGCCCGTGAGATATTGGAAATATCTGCCGGAAAAACGCACGTAGATAAAATACGGGCGTGCCTTCTACCGTCATAGCGCCCGCCCGCGACGGCGTGCCTTTTACCGTCATTGCGAGGAGCGAAGCGACGA